>JAOUMJ010000026.1 GCA_029881495.1 Nitrospinota bacterium
TCGTCGGAGTACTTTCCTCCAACCCTGGCAAGATCCGGCCCTGTTCGTTTCGAACCCCATTGGAAGGGGTGATCATACTTGGATTCAACGGCGAGGGAGTAATGCCCGTAGCGCTCCTTTTCATCCCTGAAAGGTCTCACCATCTGCGAATGGCAGAGGTAGCAGCCTTCCCTGATGTAAATATCCCTACCCGCCAGTTCCAGCGGTGTGTATGGACGAACACTGTCTATTTCAGGGGATTTGGCGGAATCCTCGTAAGTGCTATCAAGATAAAATAGTGGAACGATAGTAACTATTCCGCCGATAGAGACGGTGATAGCTACGATTATCAAAAGCAGGAATACGTTTTTCTCCATTTTTTCCTGGAGGGTTTCTTTACCGGTATGTTCACTCATTATTTTAACCCTCCTTCTACGCTTCGACCGTGCGGTCTGATTTGTTGATAGTTATAACCATGTTATAAAGCATCAAAACCGTTCCCAGGAAGAATATAAGACCTCCCAGGAATCGCAGAGCGTAGTATGGATGCATCGCTTCGACCGATTCGGCAAAGGTGTAGAGAAGCGAGCCCTGCTCGTCGTATGCTCTCCACATGAGTCCCTGCATTATTCCGGAAACCCACATCGAACTAGCGTAGATAACGGTTCCAATGGTTGACATCCAGAAGTGGACGTTTACAAGGTTGTCCGAGTAAAGAGGCGTGTTCCATAGTCTTGGTATCAGATGGTATATGGCGCCAATGCCGACCATCGCCACCCAGCCGAGCGCGCCGGAATGTACATGCCCTATGGTCCAGTCTGTATAGTGCGAAAGGGCGTTGACTGTTCTGATACTCATCAATGGTCCTTCGAAGGTGGACATAGCGTAAAACGCAACTGCAATGATAAGGAAACGGAGTACATAATCTGTTCTCAGCTTGTGCCACGCGCCGCTTAGCGTAAGCATTCCATTTACGGCGCCGCCCCACGAAGGGATGATCATCGCAAGTGAAATTGCAGCGCCGAGCGAACCGGCCCAATCTGGCAGGGCGGTATATTGAAGGTGGTGTGCGCCTATCCATACGTATCCGAAAATCAGCGCCCAAAAATGGAGAACGGAAAGCCTGTATGAAAAGACAGGTTTTTCCGCCTGTTTCGGTATGAAGTAATACATTATGCCGAGGAAACCTGCCGTGAGGAAGAATCCGACAGCATTATGTCCGTACCACCACTGTATCATTGCGTCGTGTACGCCTGAGAAAAGTGAATACGATTTAAACAGGCTAATCGGAATAGCAAGGCTGTTCACCACATGCAGGTAGGTGATCATCACCATCATCGCGAGAAAAAACCAGTTAGCAACGTATATATGGGAATTTTTGCGGTTCGCTAGTGTCATTACAAAGTTGATCAGATAGGATAACCATGAAAGCGCTATCAGGATATCAAGGGGCCATTCAAGCTCTGCGTACTCCTTCCCCTGTGTGAGGCCAAGGGGCAGGGTGATAACAGCGCCGACTATCACAAGGTTCCATGTAATGAATGTGAACCAAGCCATTTTATCGCTCCAAACCCTCACACCGCACGTTCGCTGAACGATGTAAAAGGATGAAGCCATTAGAATGCACCCGCCAAATGCGAATATTACCGCGTTTGTGTGAAGTGGGCGCAGTCTGCCAAATGTTATATACGGAATATCAAAATTCAGGGCAGGCCAGGAAAGTTCAGCGGCTATATATGTGCCTAACAGCGTTCCAACGACCAAATAGAGCACGGCACAAAAAGTAAACCACTGGACTATCTTGAAATTATAAAAACTTTCTCCATTTTCAGACACTCATTCCTCCTTAAAAATATAGAAAAGGCAAGTATGTATTTGTTAAACACAATATATATTTGTCGCAAAACTAATTCCATGGCCTCCCTTCAGGAAAGGCATCCGATGATCTAAAAATATGTAAACCTGTATTCATTTAAATGTTTGATTTCCCGTTTCCCTTGTTTACCAGAGTGGTTGCAGAATTCTTTTTATCATTAATTTCTATAGCTGTAATGCCATGTGTATCGGAAAAGAAATTCATCAGACGTGTTACGGCGGGATTCAAGTTGTCGACATTGACGTGAGGAGCGGTCAGTTCGTTATGTCTTTTCACAAGAGTGTCGAATTTATAAGAATCAAGAAATTCCATCAGAAGGAGCTGTCCCTTTTGCCACATCTCATGCAGTGGACATATCTTGTCACGAGGGCAGGTCCCTTCGCAAAGAAGGCAGTCGTTAAGGAAGATGGAGCCTTCAACCCCTTCAATCACGGATTTCACCGAAATGTTCTCCGGTAAAAGATTCAGTTTAATGCCGCCACTCTTCCCCTTAGCAGAGGAAATAATCCCTGATATGATTAAAGACTGAATGATCTTTTTCAGAAATGGCTGTGGTATATCCTGTATTTCTGAAATCTCTGCAGTGGTGCAGATTTCGTTTTTTATTGAAAGATGGAATATGGTTCTTAAAGCGTATTCCCCTTTTCTTGATAACCTAAACAATACTAAAAAGACCCCCTTTGTCTATTAACTATGGGGGCCAGTTTAGTCACATTTAAAATGCTCGTCAACTATTTTTTGAAGTATTTTTATTTATGAATTTGCTCGTTTCAATCGGTTAATATTGCTTAAATATACAGCATTATTTGAGGTAATTCCCGTGAATACCTGAATAAATCTGCATTTGGTAGAAAATTACAGCACACTGGGTGATGTTTCTCAATAATTCAAATTGAAGTATTCAGTGACTCCGATCCAATTTCACTTTTTATTGCATTTGCAAGTTCTTTTGTCTTTTCCTTCAAGGAGTCCAGGAGTTCATCGAAAAGAGGTGGCTTTGTTTTTGTTTTGATAGCCTTGATAGAATCTTTGTTCCAGTCGGAAATCAAATTTTGCATATCCGTTAGAATTTTGTTTTCATTCTCAGTTGCCCAAACCATGAAAGAAATATATGAATTAGTGCCAATATAATCGAAAAGTTCCATTCCGAATTCAATGAAATCATTATAATCTAGTGAAACTTCTCTTCCTGCCTGAGCTGCTCTGACCTTCCTGATTATTAAGTTCCCTTTTCCAATAATATCTGTCAAATCCATTACAAGTGAGGTCATCATTTTTATCCGCATTTGTTTAAAGTTATTTAATAATAACTTTTTGTTTTCGCGCTTTTCACTTCTGATATAGGTCCATGCGGCTACAACAACAGATAATGCTGTGGCAATATCCAAACTTACTGAAATGGTGGCAATGTCCATATTTCCCCAGGTTTCACATCAAAATGGTAAAAAGCGATATATTAATTTATAGAATCCATCTAGCCTTAGTTTTTAAATTAGCACGAAATAAATAGATTGTCGATCAGGAGGTATCCTGAGTCGACGTTGGTGACAATGGACAGGTTCAGGCGAGTGATTTTTGCATATTTATCTTTTCCAAATTCAGAAACGTTAAAACTGATATCTTGCCACACCCCTTTTTGAATTTCTTGCGGTTCTGTTTCCAGCCATGGCCGCTCGTTTTCAGTGGTAAGCACTATTCTTATCGATACCGGATCACTATCAAGTGTCGAAAGGTAGGCTTTAAACCTTGCCATCCCGGCTTGTTCTGTAATCCCGATATCCCTGCCGATAAATATCGAATCGCCGCGGCCTCCGCCGAAAAGAACGCGAAGAACGCTTACTCCGGCAATCAGGGTAAAATTTCCCAGCTCTGCCTTTCTGGTTGAATATGTTTCCAGTTTCCATTTATTGCTATCCTCGAGGTTGTCGAGTCCGGGAAGAGGGATTTGCCCAGCGGAGGCGAGAACGTTTTTTTCGATCTTGCGAGCGGTTTTGTCGAATATCTTTGCAGTACATTTTTCCATTCCGTTTTGCGATTGAAGAGGTTTTTCTGTCCAGACGAGTATCAGGCCTGTTTCAGGATCTTCAATTAGTTTTATGGCGCCACCTTCTATTAAAGATGTTCTCCAGTTGTTTCCCATAATATCGGTATCAAGCCTGTAGTGCGGCATCAAGCACCTCTCTCAATTGTAGACATCTCAAGTACCTTGGTTTCTTGGATAGAATTGTCCGCCTTTAAAACGATGAAATATTTTCCTGAGCGGCAATGAACAAACTGAATGCGGTTATGGTATTGCTGGAGCGTCGAGTAAGAAACACGTGGATGTTGCAGAATAATCGAGTTCAGGTAAGAAGGGAGTATCTCGCCATCGGTTTTATATATTTTTAAAAACGTATTCCACTTTAGGACGGTAATTAAGGAATCATTGAAATGGGCGTCCGAAATGCTTCCTGTTTCAAATTTTAAACTTGAGGCGCTCCCTCCGGTATCCGTATAGATATTTCCAAGGAAATCAACTTCAAAATGTGGCTTTGAGTCTGAGGCAACAGAATTCAGCATCCCTTTATATAACGCGGCATGATCACTCCACAATCCTGGCAGGAACGTGGATAATGGCACGAAAGCCCAAGATGGTTCATTCAGATCGTGATTTATGATCAGTTGGTCGCTTGCGACATCCGCAATTCTCGAAAATGAATGAAGCTTTACCTTTGATAACCACTTTATATATCCGTTGTCAGCCTGGCCCAAAAGCAAACGCTGTCCATTCAAGTCATCATATATTACAATTGTGAATTCGCTAACTCCACCAGCGTCTGCTAAATTTGCCGTATATGCTCCATGGATATTTTCCAATTGAATCGTAATTCCCTGTTCACTGAATGCGCAGTCTGTGATCTCATTGCTTTCAAGATTCATAAAATATGGTTCGTTTTCAAGGAAAAGTGCCGCAGGAGGGGCGTCGGTTCTTCCGCGTACGATCTTTATCCTTGAAGAAACCGTTATATCGGCATTTATTGTTCCACCGGTGCCAGGGGTGTCGGCATCAAGGATAGTTTTCAGGTCATGTGCTCCTGAAAGAGTATTCAGGTAGGAAACCGGGATAGAGAGGATGTTTTTCACGCCTGAAGGGGAAAGGCTGTAAAGCAGGAAATAACTGCCGGAAAATTCTGCCTCCTCAAACTGCCACCCGTTCAGCGGATTTATTGTCAGATCAGGACCTGGAGTTTTGAGCAGATCATTTTCTGTAGCATCGATCAACTCCTTATGACTTATCCTGCATGCCTTATTCCTGTATATCAGCCAAGTAGCGCCAAAGCCCCCTGTGACCGGCCTTTGAACAAGCGTGTCGATCAGTTGTACAGGGGGATTATCATCTATTCTTACAAGTCCATAGTTCCCGAGTGAATGGAAAATTGCCCGTACAGGTTTTTCCATTTTGTTGTTCCAGTCAATATCATTTGGAATATCAAATTTCATATCCTTGTCGATCAAGATGCCGGTGGAGAGCCGTTTCCAGCAAGCGGCAGTTATATCCAATATCAGTTTGATGAGTATAGAAGTCGCCTTGTGGTCAAATTTTCTGGAATCCATGATCGGCAGATAAAATGCGGTCATGAAAAAATTGTAGGCGGCAATTCCGTTAAAGTTTTCTAAATCACCGAATTTTTCTCCATATTCCTGGAGTAGGCTGAAAAAAGCCCTGGCGTTCTCCTCGCTGTTTCTGTTCGAACCGAAAATCCTGTCGCCTAGAATTTCCGCGATCGTATAAAGCAAAAGGTTGGGGAACATTTGTCCAAGTCCATTCAGGGATTCACGCTTCTCGTTGATCATCTTTTGAAGAGCCGGGAGGCCGAAAGACCCAAAGAATGCGTCAAGATTTATGGATGCGCTGTCACCGAGATAATTCTTGCCGTCAATTTTTCCAGCCTTCTGGATATCGAGGAACTCAAGAACGGTTGCATACGCAATCCGAACAAGGTTCAAAACCAGTCCAAGTGTTGAATAGAGTATGGAAGAGTCCGGCTTTACGGGGATCTCAATAATGGCCTTATGTCGTTTCCTATCGTCCTGCACGCAAACGGCATTCGCAAGCTCAGCAATAATAGATGCAAGCCCTCCGCCGGATACCCCTGTCCCTTTCTGCAGTTCCTCAAGAACATTTTGCACTGTCTTGGTAATGTTTTCGCTCCCTTCGGATGAGGCGATGTAGGCGATATCTTCCGCTTTCAGCCTGTTCAACCTGTCCAGCGCGTCGCCGACGTTATCTATCCCTTTAAGAATATTCCCTCTGTATGGCGAGTAGGTCACCTCTTGCGCCCCCGTGATGCTGGCGGTAAAACGGATAGGAATGTGGACCGGCTCGCAGGCGTGATCGAGGAGCGTGGCGGTTACAACCTGGTTTTTAACGTCCGGGTCCGGCCACCAGTAGCACTCCGCCTCACCCTTTTTGTTTGTTCTGCAGACAACGGAGTATTCCCCTCCGTCAGCCTTTGGAAATATGGAGAGCCATCCGGCCCCTTTATCTTTCCGGGCAGGGAAGCCTATCTCAAAACGGACCAGCGCGTTGGCAAGGGGGAGCTGACCGTTGGATACCCCTACCTTTAATGAATTGGTAAGCCTTTCATCGCGGATGATATCCTGCCCGTCCCCTCCGACGTAAAAAAGTTCAGTGATTTTCGTTATCGGCGGGAAGAGTGACCGCAAATCCTCAAGCGGTTCCCAGTCGCCGGCATGTTTCAAGATCGCGATCGGGGCGTATGAGTGTTCTATTCCGTCCGGAGGGCACATGACAGGGCGGAGATTTTCATCATGGGGCCACTCGATATCGCCGGTCGCGACGCGGGCCGGTATCATCCAGTAATCTCCGCTTCTGTAATTCCCATTTTTCTCGAAACGTATCTCGATCCCGCTTTCGAGAGTCATCCACTCCTTCTCTCTCACAAGGTGGACACCGGAGACAGGCCCGCTATCCCTGTTTTCATCCCTGTCCCAGATGCGGACTGTCGGCTTTTCGCCGAAATAGAATGGGCAGTAATCTTTTCCGTTGTTGCCGGGCCATTCCGCTACGGTCAGATTGAAGCCGTCTACCTTTTCTATCTCCGCCATAACCCCCGGCTCTCCGCGCAGCGCTCGCCCCTCATCGCTTATCTCGATCCACTGTTTTGGCTGGAACTCAAATTCCGCCCCTCTGCCGTGATCGCTTATGGTGACGACCCGGTTTTCAACACGGATAAGACGCGCCACGCGGCAGGCGTTATCGCGCGACCACTTATAAGTAGCTTTACCAGCGGTTCCGCTGTCGTGTATCTCTATCCGGTAGAGGTGGTTATCCAGGCGGTGATATCCTGTCCCCAGCACGTGGGAGCAGGGATCGTTTTCCACATCGAAACGCCTTGCGCGCGCGCCGAGGAGAGACGCGCCGGCATTGCCGGTCGGTTTCCAGCCGGAGCCGGGTAGGGGAGCCCCTTCCACGTCGTTGGCGTCCATCTCCTCGAACTTCACCTGCCAGACGGTTCTTGCGCGGGTAGTAGTATCGGTTCCGAGTAGAGCCTTTTCGCGGATATGGCTCTCTTCAAGGGCGGTAACGTTCCTCGTCCACACATCGAGATAGGCGGTATAGAGACAGCACTTCTCCGGGAGCGGAGTATCGGGGAGGTCGGGCTGGTTTGAAAGCGGGACGCTGCCTTCGTTTTCGCAGAGTATGCCGTTTACATAGTAGCGCCCCGGTGTGAGATGGAGCTTGAAATCCTTCGAAACGATCTTGAATCCTGCGTTCTCCTGCGGCCCCCCCGAAAGGCCGAATGTGTCAACGCGAGTTGTCCGGTCAAGATGGGTGTTTATGTCGTGCTGTTCGTTCCAGTCGGCGTCGAGCTGCACGCGCCCCTGCTGCATCCGCACACCGCTGTAATGTTTTTCCTTGCGGAAGGTAAAGCGCGAGTAATCACCCTTCATGCAGATTCACCTTTCTATTGTGTATATGAAGGAATATAAAGGAGATGCGTCTCATGGAGTGTACTCCTCAACGCTGGAGAAATGTACTGAACCGTTGTACCCGCCAATTACGTAGATCTTTTCATTTACCATCGATGAAGAGTGACCGAAGCGGGGAGTCGGCATAGGAGCTAAGGTGCTGTTCCAGCTGTTCGCCACGGAGTCATAAACATAAAGAGGATTAAGAGAGGCTAAAACGTCGTACCCTCCAATAACGTATATCTTTCCATTTACCTCCGATGAAGAATGGTAGAATAAGGGGGTCGGCATAGCTTTACAAGGATTACTGGGACTAAACATAGTGTTTGAGGATCCCCAACTGTTTGTCAAAGGGGCGTACACCTCAAGAGTATTTTGAATTCCAAAGCCCATTCCACCCATAACGTAAATCTTTTCATTTGCTACCGATGCAGAGTGGCCGTAGCGGGGAGTCGGCATAGGGGGATAAGGCAAGGGGGTAGCCAACATAAAATTTTTGGATTCCCAAACGTTTGTCACTGGGTCGTACACCTCCAGTGTACCTAGATTTGGTACTGCATTGTTACGGCCACCGAGGACGTATATCTTTCCATCTACCTCCGATGAAGAGTGAAACAAGCGAGGAGTCGGCATTGGAGTTAAGGATTTCCAACTGTTTGTCGCAGGGTCGTACACTTCAAGAGTATTTAGAATTGCTGACCCACTCACCCCGCCAATGACGTATATCTTTTTATCTATCACCGATGAAGAGTGACCGAAGCGGGGAGTCGGCATAGCTTTCCAAGGATAGTTGGTACTAAATGAGGATATCCAACTGTTCGCTACGGGATCGTACACCTCAACAGTATTTAGAGTTCCTGCATTGTCCCTTCCGCCGATGACGTATATCTTTCCATCTACCACCGATGAAGAGTGTTGGTAGCGGGGAGTCGGCATTGAAGCTTTTTTGTACCAAATGTTTCGAGCTATTTCGGTGGTGAAACTGAAGTTGTACGGCGCTACAAGCTGGTTCCCTGCTTTATCTGCTACCCCCGATACAGTTGCCGAGTAGGTTGTTGCATTCGCAAGTTTTTGTGTTGGAGTGAAGGAAGCCGTCCTGATTGCGCTGTCGTAGGCGATATTGCCAGCCACCTTGTTCGTGCCATCGCTAAGAGTGAAAGTTCCGGCATTTATTGTCGCCGGATTCATATCCTTGCTGAATTTCACGGTAATGCTCATACTATCGGTACTCCAGTTGTTCCATCTTTAGGGTAAGTTGAATTGATCGCAGGGGGAACCGTGTCAATGACGATTGAACAGCTTCCGCTTGATGACCAGTTTCCTGCCTCATCCCGTTCCTGAACATAGAGCGTGTATCCGCCATCAACCAGCTCGAATTCGGGGACATAGGAGCGCGATTTTGTTTCCGTCGCGCCTGTAGTGAGGTCCGCATTTCCAAGTTTGTATCGGTAGGTTCCGTTGCCGCCGTTTCCGCCAGAGGCCCATCTCCATTCAGGGGTTTTATTATTGGTTGGAGAGGTATCCGCCGTTGATACAATAGGTGAATTCGGCGCCGTGAGATCAATGGTATACGTCTCTGTCTTTACTGGTTCAATGTTTCCAGCTTCATCTGTGGAGAAGAAGCTTAGCGTGGTGGTTCCTTCCGTATCCAATCTTACAGGCGATGAATAGGTCGCGGAGTCGATTGTCGGTGTTGATCCATCGGTAGTGAAGTATGTAGCAGAGATACCGGTATTGCTTCTATCGTTCACGTTCAAGGCTACGTCGATTCCTGAATATAGCCCGCCAGCCGGTATGGCTGATGTGATTGGCGGTATCGGATTGTTTATATAAAACCAGATTTCATAATCGCCACCCTGGATTGAATTTCCGCTTAATAGAGGGGATGCTCCTCCCGGCATGGTGAGGAACTCTCCATCAAGAAGCATTTCTGGATTATTTTTCCCCCAGATGAAGTTCCCTTTTATCTTAAGATGGGTCAATATGCGGTTCATTCTTTTTATATCTGAAATTTGCGTGAAGAGAGTGTGGAGAAGCATGTCTATCGTGGTGTCCCTGAATTGTATCGAGATGAATTTCCCTGTAGCGTTTGCATCGGTTGCCAGTATTATCGGGCTGTAGCAATCGGGTTGAAGGTATTGCGTCACCTGTCCCGGTTCCAGTTTTCCCGTTGATCCAAGGTTTACCGGTATTTCCATCCTGACTTCGCAAACAGGTTTGCCGTTGACCGATTCGACCGCGATCTCATCGCTCAGCTCAACATGTATCCCGTTAATGAATGTATGCACATTCACGTCCATATCGTTGACAAGCGATATTTGGTTACCATCGGTCCTGGTTAGCAATACATTAGTGATATGTATTGCAGGTTGTTTGGCGCTAGTTATCTCATCAAGCTTTGATATCGCATCCTGGATAGTGTGCGCATTTTGTAAATTAACGGAGCCTTCCCCGTCGTAGAAAATATCCTTTGCCGAATTCAGAGAGGCGTTGAATATCAGGGTTGTTTCCGGCCTGTTTCCCAGAGTGGCTCTTATTTGCTGGGTTGCGTTGTTTGGATCCAATATCCAATAACATTCTGCCATCCCATTTATGTCTGTTTTAACCGTTAAAGTCTTGATCGGTTCTATATAGAGAGCTCCGCTTGCGGGCAGTGTGACCGAGCCTGATGAAATCGCACCGCTTGCGGGTGGTGTGGCCGTGCCGGATGAAATCGCACCGCTTGCGGTTCCCGAAACTGCGCCCGACCCAACCGCGCCAGCAGCGTAAGGTGTAAAAGGGGAGGTTGATACCGCGCCGCTTCCGGCAATGATGGCGAAAGTTACTTCTGCATCTTTTACGGGCCAGCTTCCGTTGGCTACGCGGACTTGAAGTGGGGCGGGGAGGGTGTTGTCTGCCTTGGCATTTTGCCCGTCACCGCCGACATAGTGGAGAGTAAAGTTTTGCCTCAACTGGTCAAGAGCATCTTTTACATTATTAACAATTAGATCTGGATGCTGTTCGTCAGGGAACGCGCTCCCGTCGTATGAGATATCCTCGGCTGTGTTAAGGAACGCGTTGAATCCTATCAGCAGTTCTGGTTTGTCCGGCAGGAAGGCTTCGATCCTTTGGACGGGATCGCTGTTGCCAAGCCGCCAGTCACAATGAGCAAGTCCGTTCGCATCCGTTTTGACAGTTATAATTGGACCATGAGTCGTACCGGAAGAGAGCGTGCCGTTTCCGGTGAGTACTCTGAAATTTACATCGGCATCTTTTACTGTCCACTGGCCGTTCGCGACGCGGACTTCAAGCGATTGCGAAAGAATGCTTCGCGCTACAATGATGTTATTCTCGCCGTCAACGATATCCGGCATCGTGGATTGACCGTCGCCGCTGACATAATGGAGGGAGTAGTTTTCGCGGAGCTGGTCGATAGCGGTTTCAATACTCTCGGCAATCAAATCTGGATGTTGCGAATCCGGGAAATCCGAGCCTTTGTAGGCTATTTCATCCGCCTGATTCAGGAACGAATTGAATCCTATTACCATGTCGGGCTTATCCTCAAGATAGGAGATCGCCCTTTGAGCAGGAGAAACCTTGTCGATCTTCCACTCGCAGGAGGCAAACCCGGACGCATCGGTTTCTACCATGATTTTCCTGCCGTTCCCGGCGGAACTTGAGAGGGCTCCGCTTCCATCGTCATTGATGATCTCAAAAACAACTTTCGCTTTGTCCGTTGGCCAGTTTCCATTTGCTACGCGCACCTCAAGAGGATGGGGTAGCGTGTCCGGCTTTGTCTCGATAGAACCATCATCGCCGTAAAGGAACGGCACGAAGGTCTGCCCGTCGCCGCTGACATAGCGAAGGGTATGGTTTTGCATCAGCTCATCAAGCGCTTCTTCAACCGTATCTACGACAGTACCGCTTTGTGGATTGCTGTCGTAGGATACTTTTTCAGCTATGCTGAAAGATGCTCCGAAAAGGACAGGGGTTGAAAGTTCCCGTCCATCGGGATCCATCAATATTGCCTCTACCTGCTGGACATGTAATGTTCCTTTGGCGTCCTTCCTCATTTTGGTTTTAGGCGGAAGCTGCCAGACGCAACGCGCCTCACCGCTGGAATCTGTGGTAACGGTGAACGATTTGTAGCCGCCGCTTTTTTCTTCAAGAGGATCTTTTGCGTCGATCCCTTCTACGGGATTGATAATCCCATCGCCGTAAACAATGTTGAATTTCAAATGAGCGCCAACCACAGGATGGTGGCAGTTCAATACCTTGACCGTCAACGGCTGGGGGAGTGGGTCGCCTGGTTTCGCCTCCTGTCCGTCGCCACAGACGTATACGAGATTGTAATCCGAAAGAGGAGCAAATAGTTTTCGACAATCATGAATCTCTGCCCATTTGATCCCGTCAAATTTCATCAAAGCGAGACGCGCAAAATGGTGGCGAATCCCATGAGGGTTCTGCGGCACAGGGATCTTTTCAGCCCCTTCTCTAGGCCATATGATATCTTCAAGATTTATACGCGCCGGGATCAGCCAGTAATCGCCTGGTGAATAGCTTCCATGTTCGAATCGAATCTCAATACCCCCTTCAATCCTGATCCAGCCGCCGTTTTCCGCGGGAATATTTACCGGCATTTCACCATGACAGTCCCATCGCCGGACTGTGGGGGAAGAATTGAAGTCATCCATTGATAAAGGAATCCCGCCCGGCCATTCCGCGATGGTAAGGTAGTTTCCTTCTACCTCGCTCAAGATAGCCAGTGTGCCTGATTCTCCCCGCAATGTGCGCTCTTCGTCGGTAATTTCTATCAAATCGTTGACTTTGAAACGGGAAAGAATGTTTCCGCCTGTTTCATCAACGGTTATGTTATTGCCTGCGATAGATTTAAGCGCTCTCACCATCGTTCCATTATTTCTTGACCACTTGAAGGTGACCTTTTCCTCCGTTTCCCAGTCCGCGTCGAGGATGCCCCCCTTGTGAATTTCGACCCGGTATAACTGGTTTTCAAGTAGGCGGTATCCGCCGCTGGGTGGGATGATGCATAGATTTTCCAGATCGGAACCTGGCATTGTCCTTGCGTTCATTTTACCTTTGTTGCCGGAAGTAATCTCATCCCATGCGGAAAAGCTGGATAGGGGATTTACTTCATCGTCAAATTCGGCAACCTTTGCGACCTTAACCTGCGAGATAGTTTTCAAGCGCGTTGTGCTGTCCGGCCCTCCAAGAGCAACTTCAAGAAGTCCTGGTTCGGTGACAGAAGTGACGTGGTGATCCCAAACGTCCAGGTAGGCCAGGTATATTCCGGGAGTATCGCCAGGTCTTGGAAGAGGCGGAAATCCAGAATGCCGAGGCGAGAGGTGGGCCAATTTTGGATTTGTTGACCCTGTGTAGTCCGAAATATCGACATTGAAAGTGACCTGCTTTTTTGTTTTGTTTATGCTCTCGATCTGTATTATGGAAATTTGCCTGTCTTCTGCCCATATTTCAACCCATTCACCTGTCGCAAATTCAATTGAATCGACGGTAAGAGTGGAAAGAACGACTTTATTGTTTTCGGGGAAAGATGCTATAGCGGCAAATTTTCCCATGGAATATGACAGATTCCTGCAACCCTCCTGGGTCGAATATGCACGTATTCTTTTTAAAATTGCTTTGCCGGAGGCTGAAGCATTTGGCGCAATAGTAATGATATTATTTTCTTTATTTATATTTACGATTTGCGAAACCGTAATTCGTCCATCAGCTGTTGTGATCTCAAGCCAGTCCCCTAAGTGAAGATTGATTCCGTCAATGCTTAAAGTAGCAAGCGATATATTTGAAGAGTTTTTATTCAGTTCAACATTTATTTCTCTCCCCTCAGAAATATCACAGAGAATCCCGTCGACATAAAACTTTCCCGCTGATATATGAAGGTCTGTAACCGGGCCTATCGAAGATAACTTGAAGCCGTTCCCGTTATGAGGAGCGCCGCTATCGCCAATAATATATTTTCCGGATGTATTTCGGAAAAACCGTTCAATATCGAACTGTTCGTTCCAGTCAGAATCGAGCTGTATCCGTCCCTGCTGTTGACGAACTCCGCTATAGGATTTTGTCCTTTCAAAAGTCAGCCTTGAAAAATCACCTTTCACTGAAAAGCTCCTTTTGCATATTCATGAGACGTAAAATATTTCAGCATCAAGTCCGAACCGGAGGTAGTCATCAATGCTGGCGCGAAGGTTGGATTCCCTTTGCGGTTGTTTCAGGTGCGAAAAGACGCCCATCTCCGATCCATCTTCTGCGCCGGTGCGAATTTCCACTGGACAGTCGCCGGAAAGTTGCGCATAAGCTGGATGACCAAAATTCTTTGAAGTAAAAACCGGTTTTAATAATTTGTTTATGAGCTCTTTTTCCTTTGGCGACTTTGCCGATTTAAGCGAGTGTTCAGGCTGGCATCGAAAACGTTTTGGAAGTTTCGAGCTCCCGGGAATATAGCAGTAGCGCACGCAACCAGTTTGAGACCTTTCAACGTCAACCGCATGTGTAAAAATGGTTTCTGACGCAAGGCCAAACTCCCTTATGCTTACCGGCCCGAAAATTGTAGAGCGCTCAATATTGGTTTTGGGGCCGAAGGTTTCGCAGGAGTCGCAAGATGCGATAGCATGGCGGACTACCCATTCCATACCGGGTGAATCATGATATATATCCTTCTCTATGGCGGGCCGTGAGTAGGCTGATTTTTCACCAGAATCAAAATATGAATATTTCTCACGCTTTATTTTGGGAGGATCAATAATGCTGTCAAGGATAGTTAAGTCGCACAGTTTGTATGGAAGGCGCAACGCTCCGGTAATGCAATGATCGATGACAATTTGAGTTAAAGATGTTGTTTCTTCTGTTATGATGGAATCGGATTCAGGAAAGAGACAAGAGCCGTCTTCTCTTAATGTCCGTCCAGGGACAAGTGTGCAGTGAGACAAATTCAATTTTAAAGTTCCGCAATTTTTTATGACGATTCCACCAAGAATTAAAAATCCGTTAATCGTAAAATTCGATTCACCTTCGTTCAGTGTAATTTTTATGTTTTTTGAGATATTTAGAGATATGCAGGGTCGAGTTTGATTTGCCGCTTCGATAACCAGAGTAGAATCCTTTGGCAAATGAATTTCAATATTTTCGTGGTAAGTGCCGCTGTCCAAAACACGGATAACCACGTTTTTCATGGTAGCAATGTTTGGAAGCCACAGGGCAATCGCCTTATTTATCGTATCCAGCTCAGTTCCCTGTTTGACCTCTAATACCGCAGATTGAAAATTATTTGAATCAATATAAGCTTTTATTGAATTCCCGGAGATATTTGTAATAATCGTATTCAGCCTGGCTTTGAATATGATTTCTTCCATATCGTTGCCAATGATGTTTAATCCAGCAGGCAATCCAAAGACAGTAGGAATATTTTCGAGGTCGACAAGAGTATGGCGCCTGTCATAAGGTCCGCCTCCGATATCTGACGAAAATCCATAGCAGTAACTGGTTACAACACTCCGGGCGTCTTTTTTAGAGATAGGAAGTGTGATTCGGCCAAGCACAGGATCGACTGCGGCGCTGATCTTCACTTTGACCGTTTGCCCGGAAATTACATAGGTCTTCTCATCGGGTGGTTTCTCCCAGTTGCGTAAATTCATAATGATTATTTCCTCGGGTGGAACCTTTTCAAATACGCTGGTTTCGCTAAGTTGCAGAAAAATTTCAAATACAGGCGAGTTTTCCCTGAAATATACGGTTTTTATGGAGGTGTTGGTTAGCATAGCCATGCGGATAGCCTCCAGTTCATCGTAAAGAGCTCTTCTTCGCAGATGGCCTGGAACGTTTTCTTCATTGGTTAGTTGAGTCATCGTGGTTTCGGTGATCGGATTGTTGAACAACATCATATCCAGACCCAACTGGCAAAAACGGAATTCAGACTGCTTGCCGGTGTTTGGCAAGGCCATGGTTTTAGAAAGAGGATAGCTCTGTATCCTCCAAAGGAAGATGCCGACGTTTCGAATGTTATACTTGCCGCGGTTCCCAACGATATTCTTAATATCCGCAGTATGAGAGATGTTTTCAAACGGTCCATTTATAAGCTCTAGAGAATTTGAACCATGTAGATTGCAGGTCGTTCCCTCATGCAGTCTTGGATGATTGATATTTTGAGTTGATGAAAGAAGCCTGAAAAATTCCACAACCCGTGCCTGCCATCCGGTTGTATCGTAAGCAACCTGTTCAAGAGTAGTTGCCGTGCCTTTTCTTCTGCGATAGGCAAGAGTATTTCCGACGTATGCGCGCTGACTGAATATCCCGGGACTGCCGGGGTGCAGTCCTCTGATACCGAGGAGGTCTCCTATATATGGTACAACCCACTCCTGGCATGTTTCCACAAAGTAGTTGTCATAAAGTTGGTCAATATCACTTTCCAGGGCTCGCAGCTCTTTTTCGATTACACCAAGATATGCTTTCAGCTGATATCCTTGCTGACTGTCTAGTTGGCGGTAGACATTCGGAAGGAGATTATATAATCGCTCTTTCTCTCGATTATTCATTGGTTTTAACCTTTATCTTGATCCCGCCCTCGTTTGGGAATAGGAGTTCGGAAGGGAGGATCATGTTGTTAATTACCCTTGCGCTTTGAGCCGGTAACACGGAATTGAAAGAGCATTCATTCCCCTCCATATATAATGAATCAATATCTACCGCGGTTACGCCGGGAACGTCCTGAATAATGGTAATGATTTCCGAAGCGGAGACAGTCTGGCCAAGTGAGCGCTTATCAAACATAAATTCTGAATGCAATTTATCGTATACATTGTTTTTAACGTCATCGGCTATATAGTTTGGGTTGCAGATAATGTTGACATCGATATTAAAGTAGAGAGATTTATAGGAGTCTACGATCACTCTTTGTATCGGTTCACGAACAGCGTTAATGCCATTCATAAGATTTAAATATTGGTTTGAATGTATGCTGACTTCCTTCCCATTCGGCCCCGAAACGGTAAGATGGATCGCGCGAGAATTTGATATCCATAAGGAAACAGCCTGTGCCTTGCCAATTCCGGAAAAACTGCATGCAAAGTTTTCAAAGTCTTTCAGTGAAACTATCCTGCCAAGCGTTAATACACTTTTGGGGGCATTTGCACGCGCATCGTTTAAAGTTTCGGGCGCGCTTGCGCCTGTTGCCGGAACCGGATTGATTACCGAATCAATGCCAAGCGGTTTTGCTTGTAACATTGTTAAAGTATTTGAATTTACCTCTCCATCAATCCCGATTCCTTTTCGGTAAATTGCAAAAATATTTTCTTCGCCGCTTGGAAGTCTCGAGCCGGATATGCCATCGCCAAATGTGACTGTTGTCGTGTCATCACCGTTTATCTGAATCAGATAGCCTTGCTTGTTGAAATCCTGGCTGAAAAGAGTATCTACTTCATTCCAAAGAACACCATTTACATAAATATTCATTGTCCCTTTTCCCCCTGTTGCTGTCTTCGCGGGTACATATGTAAGGGGTGGGCTTTTTATCTTGAATTTCTGGTTTGGAACGGCTCCGTTGCCGCTACCAAGGATTTCCTCCACGGTTTCGCCATGCGTGGCCAAGGCAATATTGGCGCTTATGGTCAGAGTTGCTGGATCATAATATCGCTTTATATTATCCTGCAAATACAAAACTGTTCGAGCGCCGTCATTGTTGACACTTTTCAGGGCAGCTACTTCTGTTGCAATATCGTCGTTTTCGAATGTAGGGATATTCATTAAAGTGAACGAGCCGCCGGCTTTTGTTTTTACAAATCCTTCCAGCCCATGCCGATCTGTCAGGTGCCAAACGGTTGTGTTGTCGCTGTCAATAAATGGAGGACTTAATACTGAAAGTGTATCACCGTTCTTTATGCGGTTTTTCCATATTCCGTTAGCAGTTGTCAATAGTGTTTCAGTGTTGAATACAATTACATTAGCAGGATATACATCGTATTTTGGTTCCTGATGGTAATTAGCATCGTTTGGATTGTCATGGATAAAGGATAATCTCAATGTCTCCGTAGCCGCTATTGAAATAGTACCTGTAAGATCGCTTGAATCTTTTATAAACCAGGTTTCATTTCCGCTATGATCGATCACAGGAGCTTTTACAGCCGAAAGAACAGTCTCTTCATATATTTCTTTTAGGGTCGAACCGCTTTCGTCTAGGAACTTAAGGGAATGCCCCGTATGACTAACGAGTACTCTGGCCTGTTTTCCTCCAAGAACGATACGCCTGCCAGATTTTAACCCTGTGACAAAGGAGTCAAGCTCGATTCTGTTTCCGATGACAGGTCTGCCATCATGTACTTCTTCTTCGTATAGAGGTAGTTCGCGGTTATTAATAAGTACAACTGTATCCTGAATATAGAATTTACTTAGATTTTCATCAGTGTCTAGTCTTACTCTTGTCACTTTTCCTGATAATGTGTATTTTGCATGTTTAACAACGGAACAGCTGGAAACTCTGTAAAGTTCCTTGTAATAGTAATTGGATAGCACGATCCAGTCACCTTTACCGATTTGCGGGTATGCAGAGTCAAGATATAGGTAATTGCCCATGCTTACCGAGAGTCTGCAATTAGGCCAGTCGGCAGGTTTTGGTATGTCTTCAAGCGTGGAAAGCGTGTGTATTTCCACACCGTTTTTAATATCCCAAACCTTGAGGGTCTTGTCATTGCTGCCAGAGATGGCAAGAAGACCGTCACTTGAGATAGAAACGGAATTTACCGCGCCCGTATGCCCAGTCAACACAGTAGTGGAAAGCTGTTCCTGCCCAGATAATATGTATCTGTTCCATACGATAACGTTCTTATCCGCGCCTGAGGATATAAAATGACCTTCTTCCGGCAGAAATTTTACGTCATTGACTCCCAAAGCGTGACCTTTAAACTCGGAAAATTTCCATGGAAGGCTGTTACTCCAATTATCAGACGATTCACATACACGGATGGTCTTATCAAGGCAGGCTGAGATTACCTTATGTGTATTTCCTGAAATACGATAGTCAATCGAGGTAACGGCCAGAGTATGTTTATTGGTTTCAGCTTTTAATATTGGATTGTTCGAATTGGAAAAATTCCAGATCTTTACCGATTTATCTTGCATTCCACCAGAAGCGAAAAATTGACCGGCATTTGAAAAAGCCAGAGAGCTTACAGCGCCTTCATGCGCATTTATGGCGCTGCGAAGTTCCCATGCTTTGCCGGTATCACTTTGCCATATCGAAATTTTTCCACTATTACTGCCGACAATAAGGTTATGTTTATTTTCAGAATAGGAGAAGTCAATGGAAGTTATGGAATTATTTCCGTTTTCCAGAACATATGGCTTTGTTGTTTTTAAAACAATATTATTAAGGACAAGTACCCCGTTTATGTCGCCGGATGCAACATACTCACCTTTTGGTGAAATGGCAAGGCAGTTAATTTTGCAATTGTGACCTGATAAACGATTAAATATCTCGCCTGAGTCCATTTCCCAGACAATGAGCGAGGAATCGGCATAGCCGGCAACAGCATACCGCCCGTCTGGAGTGAGGGCAACGTCTGTTATTTTTCCATAATCTTCTCCAACAACCGTTATCCTGTCTTCATGTGAAAGTTCTTCCCATTCAGGGGCGTCATGTCCAAAAACAGAAGCTTTTTCCATGAATGTGATAATCCTCGGTTTGTCTGCGGGATTTACCGGTGGTGTGAGATGGCCCAGCCCCCTGTCCCATATAAGTTCCGTGCAATCTTTGTCAGGAAATATTTTTATTTCTTCCGTTTTGCGGATATCCCATCGCTCACTGCCGGGATCAGATATTCTTTCATCACCGACGAAAAGTATTTCGTCTCCTATTTCAAGGTCTGTATCAGTGCCTTTAATTCGAATACTTGTAACACCCGCTTCGGTGTTTTCAGGGATGAGAGTTACCGGTCTGTATGGCTTCAGGCAGTTCCATTCCGGTCTTGCCAGAATCTCTTCAACGGTTTCGAAAGTTTGCGGCAGTTCTCCATCGCCCGGAATACTTTGCACTTTTGTTCCAACTGGCACAATGGTGGAGTCCGGAGATTCTGGATTATCTTCACATGTGAATGAAAGGTAAGTGCTTGCCGCAACACCGGGATTCAGTTCGTAGCCGATCGTGCGCGCCAGTTCAAGGGCGGAACGCCGTTCTGAAGCGGTTTTCATGAAAGCTTCATTTGCAAATCTTTCCTGGTAAAAAGTAAGGACGTCTAAAACCATTGACCATGCATCAAGGAGAGCGATTGCGGGATCATCCGACGTTCGGACGGTCAGGCTGTTTAGCGGCTTTGTCAATTTCCCATTTTCGGTGAAAACCTGATGATATCGGAGACGCTCCAGCATTCTGTTCATGAAGATTGAGTGTGTACCAATGCGGTAATTCAATGTCGTTAGATGAGGCCTGTTATAAGGCTTCTGGTACTCCTCCATGCTGATATCACATGCTGAAACGCCATGCGAAATACCGTTTATCAAGTTGTTCATAGTCCGCCTTTCATAACGAATTCTATCTTGCCGTTCTCTGGGGCATTCGGAGTATTGTCAAGCCGTGCAATTTCAAGCCGTCCGAATTTCATCACGCCTTCTTCCATCTCTGTTGTTGAGGGGTGACCGAACCGTTGGAAAATATTTACATCGACATGTTCAACGCCATGAATTTTCATGGAGTTCTTTATGATATCGCTGAGGTAAACAGGCTGACCGAAAGTGAAGTTGTCCGGGTGAAAATAACCCCTCTGGCCTCCAGAAATATCACGCGAGCCGAATATATCCTGTAGTGCCTTTTTGATGGTGGTGCGGAGGAAACCGGGTTTTACCTGTACAGTCATTGCAATTTCCAGGGATACGAAACGCGGTGAATCTATTTCAATGTCGTGTCCGGTTAGTCTGAACTTTTCCAGATAGAGTTTCATTTCTTTTTTGAAGTTGGTATCAACAGACCAGCCTCCTTTTCTGTCAACTGTTATAAAAACAGTATGCCAACTCCCGGTCCAGCGGAGGGTGGCTACAGCTTTTTGGACGGCGGGGTGACGCTGTGCCACAAGCGCATAATCTTCGACCGTAACGGCTCTCTCCTGAACGTGGAAGTTTCGCGGAGCGTATAGTTTTACCTGCTCAATGGATTCAGGATCCGTACCACCAATTGCAGGGACAGGATTGAATACTTTGGTAATTCCAACGGTACCTGTTATTATATGCGCAATCGCGTTGCTTCCAATATTCCCTTCTGAGCCGATCCCTGTTCGATATCTCGCTGTGAAAACGGCGCCATCAGAAGGTTTCCTGCCTTGCACGTTATCGCCAAATCTTAAATATGATTTTCCGTTATTTTCTACCTCGACGACAAATTCGGAAGCAAAGCGGTCGCTTGAAAGAAGATCTCTGGCGGATGTCCACTTTTCATTTTCTTTTTCAAGTGTTATGTCAGGCAATACTTTGCGGAAATCCTGTCTGCATATGCTCGATGCTGAATGGCTTTTGCTTTTTTCATGATCGTATAGTTCGCAGTGCGATATGTTCGGATGCGTTAGAACGGTCCGGTTTGATGCCGCATATTGGGATGATAAGACTTTTATATTTTCAACAACCGGACGGCCATGGTCGGCAAGAATAACGTTGCCTCTTGCCACGCTGACATATTTGTTCTTTCCCTCGGCATTTTCAGAGTTCGTATCCAGCTCCCATACACAAAGGGGAAAGGGGAGGGCGTCTTCATGATGCCAGCTTATCTCGGTTACTTTCACCCCGCCGTCGACTACAGGATCGTCCATTGTGATCGGATCGGAATCAAGACGCACGGCATGATTGTGTTCAGGATTGGCATCAATCTCGAGTCCGCTGTTGGGGCCAAGTATTTCCTGGAACACAAGGACATCACCTTTTTTAAGCAGGAGATCTTTGTTGTCACCACGGAGCGTGGCCTTTACAGTTCCTTTTGGGAGACAGCACCTGGTATCACCCCACGTGTGAAAATGAATTTCGTTTCGTGATTCGCGAAGCTCAATGGTATGCAGAGGCTTGAAAATCTGCACATCTTCATTTAGTGCGTTTTTCAGCAACTCTTTGTTGATCGTTCCAGTAGGCGCGTTAAATTTTGTGAGAAACATCGAATCCATATCCAGATTGACGCTTTCGCGAAAGGAAGGATCATACTCAAGGCAGATCCAGACTCTTGCGTTGTTCCCTTCATGGATAAAATAGTCAAGGAGCCGTGCGTGCCGGCGAACAGAGACCCTCTTTCTTGCTGTGCCGAGATATGCTTCTGTAGCTACCGCATCCTGATAGTAACTAAGATAGTCCCCAGCATATGCCAATATTTCGATGAGGGTTATACCTATATCCGCAGGGGTATTTCCTTGCCAGTCCGGCAGTATTATTGCCAATCTGTCCAGCATCAGCTGGCGAAAACTGGAATAGTCTTTCGCCAGATAATCTATGGAAGGATTCGGGAGTAATTTATCGGATACCGGCCGGGTTTCAAGACAATCGAAATCATTTGGGCATTCAACCTTGAATGAAAAAACAACAGAAGACAATATTGGATCAAATCCCGTTGGCGGTTTAAATTGTTGAGGGCCTTCAAGAAGGGAGAGTGTGTAGCGGGAAAAATCTCCAGCCTTGTTAACGGTAAGCACCAGGAGTTTCGGGTCTTTTTCCTTGTCGTATTCAACATTTGTTACATTGATGTCCCTTATCCGCTCTCCGCCGTCGATCATTATATTCTTGGGCGTAATTTCATTTTCATATGTCGGAGGCTTTATCAGGAAAAGGTATATTATTCTTTGACGTTCATTGCTTGATACCACCTCTGAATCGATCACCTCAAGATAATCAATGCCGTTAAGTATTGGCTGGCCATCCGAGGTTAAAGAAGACATCACGGCGACCCTTCGCTTTTCATTGCTGCAGCGGAATTGGGCCATTTTTATGCTTCCCTTGAAAATTCGGCGACATTGCGTTGTCCGCTGTCGCGTTCGAGATAATTTACGGTGATATAAAGTGTGGAGTTCTCGTTTTTCACGATTACAGATTCAACAAGTATGTAGTCGCCCAGCCACTGCTGGAGAGCGCCCTGCGATAAAAATTGGGTAGCTGTCGCCAGTTCCGGGCTGTTTCCTTCAAACAGAAGGCGGTTTATGCCGCATCCGAAATCGGGCCTGTTTACCCTCTCTTCCTGCCCTGTGAAAAGAACCTGTTCAATGAGCTGGACAATGTGTTTGGAATATCCAGCGGAATTGGTTCGACCGCGCCCGTTTATTGAAAAAGGAAATCCGATATACATTACTTCCCCTTCACTTTTGTATTACCCATAACTACATTTAATGCTGTCCCGGTAGGAGTGCAGACGGAACTTCCGTCTTCAAGCAAAAGCGGTTCCTTGTTGGAGAAAACCTTTGTAGCCCCTTTTACAAAATTGGCCGTAACGCAGGGGCCGGCGCCTGCCGGGGGAGGGGGGAAGGCACAGCCGGAAATTGTATATAATGCCGAGAGCGTTACAGCAGGTTTTCCGTCGACTTTCACTTTTGGACTTGTTACGGCGGGCTTTGCCTGACCCGCGTGCGCGCATAGCACGGTGGAACCTGCGTTAAGAAGAAATCCAGGCATTACATCACCTCCAGAGCGCCTTCATTGATCAAAACTGAAGACGATCCTATCTTGATCTTCTTCGAGCCGTTCTCCATTTCGATAGCTTTTTTGGAAATTTTCGCCTTCACGGAATCGCATTTGATCTCGATATCCTTCTCGACTTTGATGGAAGAATCCTCATTCTTCAGTTCCGCTTTTTTATCGGTTACGGTAAATGTTATCTTGTCGTTTTTGACAGTAAGATCCTTGTCTGTGATTTTCACAGAACGCTTCTTATCGTGGTCGACGGTGATATCCTTTTCGGTCATCTTTACATTCGATTTCTTATGATCGAGTTCAATGTCTTTTTGAGTCAGTTTTATAACCGAGGGTTTGTTGTCGATGGTTATCCCTTTTTTATCGAATATCATTTTCAGCGGATCGGATACCGCGGGGGATTTTATTTCAAGGGTAATGCCCCCTTTATCACCGGCATTGTTATCAAGCTTGAATGTAATATGCTCCGTCTTGATGATCTTCACCTCAGCCTTTGCCGGACTGATTGGCACCTCGTTCTCTCCCCAGAAACACCCGGTCCATATTGGCTTGTTCGGGTCTCCCCCTTCAAACTCTACCCATATGTTTGCGTCCTTCGGCGGGATGAAAAAAAATCCGACCCCCTTTCCCGCATACGGAACGCAAGGCATTGCCCAGCTTGGAGAAGAGTCGTCAAGAACGGCAGGCACCTTTACCTTCACGCGCCCGAGGTTGTTCGGGTCGACGTTGCTCTCGACCTTCCCCCTGTATTTGCCGAAGTACTGGCTCATGGGACCACCACCGGAAGCAGTGCGCCAAGTCCGTCTCTGGTCAGCGTGAAAGTCTGTTTATATTTTTCACGCGTAATTTTGTGCGAGACCTCCTTGACGTAGTAATTGCCGTCATAGCTGTATCCCACTCCACGCAGACCTACGAGACCTCTAGGTTTAAGGATATTTCCGTATCTCAGGCTGTCGAGGTCGCCGGTTGCCGTGACGACCTGATCTACAGACCTGTCGGTGATCCTTTGTGCCGCCGTTCTAGCCTGTTGCGCCGTATATCCTTCCATTGTGCCGAGATCGGTCGTCTCCATTGATTCTTTCCATGAAGGATTTTTCGAAAGAGGGAGCCGGGTGGCTGAAGGGGCGGAGATGTTTATGGAAACCTCCTTCTGAGTCTTTTTGTCCTGTATCTTCCCTTTTACCTTTTGCGGTTTTTTTGCGTCATACTGAAAACTGATCGACTCAACATTTGTGAAGGTCCCCATGTCCACGGAAAGAGCCCTTTGAGGTGTTCCTTTTGTTGCTGGCGGTCCCCAGTACGCCTTGTTTACTCCCGGCGCGGGACCGGAGATGATATAGAAATCATACGCGAATTTATCCGCCAATTTTTTAAGATATTTGAAATCGGTCTCGTCCTGCACAGGTATCGTGTCCGTAAGGCTTGGAGTTTCGGCCGAAGAGGGCTTTATAACATTGGGTGTGAGGCCGTATTTGGAATATTTGGAAATGAGCTTCAAAGCGATAACATCTTCACTCTGTGCCGGGTGTTTGCTTTTTACTTTTTCCTTGTCCATCATCACGCTTACGTCGTTCCCGGTGATAGTCAGCGTGGTGGAGCCTACCTCCTGGCCGGGGGAAAGCTGCTGGTGCTGGATTATTCCATCCATTAAAACTGTCGGCTTCGCGTTGAATGTCACGAGGATGATCATCCTGTTTGGCGGCTTGAGAAGAGGCGATTTTAAAAGAGCGAAATCCTTGGACGCGGATTTCAGCCCCTTCCCCAAAGCGAAGGTTATTTGAAATCCTGACATCCCTTCGTCCGTATGTTTTACTTCCACGTTGCGCAACGCCTCCAGTATCATCGGAGGGGCGGGCTTGGGAACCGTCTGTCCGATAAGGAACGTAACCTTGATGCCGTTGTAGAGCACTCTCTTTACTCCTCTGGAACCGGGATCCGCAGTTTTGTACCCGGCTCGTCGGTAAGATGAAATGGATTCATCGCGTTGTTCGCATCGCACACGCGCCAGAACTGTTCAGGCTCGCCGATCGACCGCGCGGTGATGTTGTCGAGCCTGTCCCCTTCGGTAACTTCGACTTCCGTAAGGAGACGCATCTTCTCACCCTGAGGGAGGAAACGGCGGCTGATATAGGCGACCTCACTCCCGTCGGGCATGCGGTATTTCCTGGTTTCCATCTCACAGTACCGGCTCAGATAATCGATCATAATCTCCCCCTGTTTACTGCCGATTTACAAGTCGGGCATACCCGCGCCAAGACTTGCGACCATCCCCAACTTCGCCATGATCTCCTTCGACACCTGATGGGCAAGGAACAGGTTGTATCCCATGTGACTCGGGTCGAGATCGGAGTAGCTGAGCACCCTCATATCGAGGGGAATTTTCGCCCGGATGGGATTCAGTTTCGTGTCGTGCGCCTCTTCAGTGATAGTGAAACCGGTCAAACGCACCGGGAGCACACGGAACGGCCCCCAAACAAGGAGCGTGAACTGCGCCGACTCCGGTACAACCTCAATGGTGCCTGCGGCAAGGAGAGCCATATTTTTTATAACTGAGATACTGCTCGGGTAAAGGAGCATTTCAAGAGCCGCCAGCTGGGGATATATCCCCATAGTCGATGCCGGTTCGGATGCCTTTTCAAGCTGATCGGTGGCGTCTATTACCACATCAAGTTTGATGTTCTCCTCCGGCGCACCTTTCAGGCGCAGAGCCTCGGACCGGTCGCTGTCGCTACCGGAAGCAACCTGCGCCTTGAGCGTACGGGTCACGGAATCGGGGTTATATTGAAAAATAATTACACTCGGGTTAGGGTTTGGGGGCTGAAGGGATATAAGGGCACCTTTCAGCAGTAAAGGACTGCCAGGAAAACCGCTCACTTCCCATCCCCCATATAAATTACATTCTCCACTTCAGGCCTATAACCAACGGTAAATATGGCCTTTCCCCCGAACTGATAACCTTCAATATGCCGAAGGGGGCGACGAATATTGCCCCCCGAAGCGTATTATTGCACCGGCTATTCCGGTGTATATTTCTCTGAACAGGTTAATAATTATTTATAATTAAATCCATATAAATATTACCGAAGTCATAGGCATCTGTCAAGAGGGATATTTTTTATTTGCCTGGTTACTTTGGATTGGCGATAAACAGAAATTGATTGATGGTTATTTGGGTTATTTTGCCAGTTCGTCAATAACGCTTCTCTTTGAGCCAATTTCTTTGGCACCAGCAATGCCCTGTTTTTTTATTTTTTCTATAGTTTTGGCATTATAATTATCATTATCAGTATCAGTTTTAGGGCCTATATCCTTCTCCAATCCGACTTCTTTCTCATAAGTTTTAATTTCTTTTGTTACATCTGCGTCAAGAGCCTCTTTAGTTTTGTCGATAACGGCCTTCCGCGAAGAAGTTCTTTTCTTCGGATCATTCGCGTGCGTCTTATTAAGGTCTTTCATATCCAGAACTTCCTTTGCTATAGGCGTAATTCCACCATAACTTAACGTCTCTTTATGACGAGTTTTTCCCATGTAAAGGCACAATGTCCCTTTTCTCACTTTTTCGTTACCAACAAATTCCTTTGCTTTTGTATTTTCGAAAAGTTTCGAGCTTGCAATCTTCCAGATTAACTCCTTCTGAGGCATGTGATGTCTCTCCATTAATCCTTTAGAAGTTGGCAACATATTATAATGACCGACAGTACCCTCCATTAAATACACGTCCTTATGTTTAATCTTTGCACCTATTGTCCCCCCCTTGTGTATCTGACAAATCTTCATTGAAAGTTTTCTTTGATTTTTCTCGATAAGGTTATTGAGTTCATTAATTTTGCCCTTATTAGTTGCGCTATTTTTAGTCAACTTTTTCATTTCCCTGGTTTGCAAATGTATGTTTTCCAGTGTACCGATTGCTTCCTCCAGAAATTGTTTTTTAGCGGAACTTATTTTGGCCTTTTTTAGATTATCGAGATAAGCCTCCATTGGAGTTGGGTTACTTGCCATGTAAACGGTGGCGGCCGAACCTTCTCCTTTTATGGAAATCATATGAGATTCCCCTTCTATTTTAAATTTATGCGAAGGGAATATTACGCTCTTAACTTTTTCAATCCCTGACTTGACCTTTCCTTTCACCTTGCCAACTACAGCCGCTCCCTTGGCGTATAGCGCTTTGCCTTTATCGACTATCCAGCCTATTACCTTGTCGAGAGCCTTGTCGACAGGGGCGCGTACCTTCGCAATGATCTCTTTTATCTTGTCGGCGATCTTGTCGAGACCGAGCCACTTGGCAAGGAAGTTGACAAGAAGAGTAAGCCCTTTCGCGAGTACATTCTCAACCCATTTGGACGCTTTGCCTACATTGCCTGCCGCTATCATCGCGATAGACTCAAGTATCCCCATCACAAGCGCGCCGATCTCCTTTATCTTCTCTATGAAGAACATTACGGTCTTGTACATCGTCATGGCGGCTTCTATCAGTCCAGCGCCAGGTATAAGCATCGTCACAAGCTTTGTAACCGCCTTGAAGATTATGGTGTTTCTTACCCATTCGATGATCGCATTCATCGCCATCTCCTTAAGATTGCCAAGCGATTCCTGCACCTTTTCCCAAAGCACAATGGGGCCTCGCGCAATAAAATCCTTTACGAATTCAACGCCGGCCTCTATCTTCCCTACTATTTCCTCACCTTTAGGGCCGAGCTTTTCTACTATCTTCCCGCGGATGTTTTTGTATGTGAGGCCGAGGATGGAAGCGGCGAGGGTGAATATCCCTTTGAGATCGAGCTTTTCAGGGATTATTATATCCGTACCCTGAAGTGAACCGAAGAGCCAGTTCGCAAGCGCGGCTTTTAGATGTGTCACGAAGTTGTCTTTAAAGAGATTGAACCCGCCCATGATAGCTTTCACAAGGTTCTTCGCGAATCCAATTGGGTCTGAGAGTATCTGGCCGATTACAGCCTTCCCTTTATTGAAGACATCCATGATAGTTTTGACAGGAGCGCCTACGAGACTGAGCGCCCCTTCCAGAATGAATGTTTTGATCTTCGAGCCAACCGCGCTTGCGAAATTCTTGATCTTTGTATAGAGACCGCCGAATACGCGGTAGAGAACGCCTACGTTGTAGTCGTATCCCTTCGACCACTGCATCTGGTCCCACGCGCTTTTGAACAAGGCGGCAAAGCCACCTTTTGGGGTCAGTTTTTTCAATTCAACCTGCAGCCATTCGAACGCCCTTGTTATAGCGCCGGATTTATTAAGGTTGTCGAAGAGAACAGGGCCGATAACAGGTATCAATCCAAGTACGCCTTTGCAGAGATTCGTAGGGGTAGGGGGTGATTGGCCCAGCACTATCATTAACAGGTCGTATCCCGGGATGTACTTGAGCGCCCCTTTTACTTTTTCTTTAAGAAAGTTAAGCGCGGCTAACGCTTTTTCCTTAGCCCAATTTGCCGCCTTTGAAACACCTTCTTTAACTGAGGAGGCAACACTACTTACAAAATCTGTTGCTTTATCCCATAAACCACCGAGAAACCTCTGGATCCTTGGTGTCGCGGGGGTAATGTTGAAATGTTTCGCCCTTACACCTTTCCCCTGCTGGATGGTGTGGGTAAGTTCATGCGCGATGAGTTTCCGTCCGCTGTCGGTGCCCGGGCTGTATTTCCCCCTGTTGAAATAGATATCGCTTCCGCTTGTAAATGCCTGAGCGTTTATTGAAGAGGAGAGCTGATGGGCATTACTCCCGGTATGGGTTCGAACATTGCTGAAATCGTGGCCGAAGCGGGGCTCCATGAAATTTTTCACGTCGGCAGGGAGGGGGTTGCCGCTCCCGCGGGATGAAGCGAGAGTTTTGTTGAAGTCATGGGAGCCAGATTCGGAACTTGCTCCCTTGTTCTGTCGACCGTTTCCCGCGTTGGATATGTTTTCCTTTGGGTGCACCATCGTGGACGGTGAAGGGTCTCCCGGTTTGGATTCCGGTTCCTCGTTTTCCTGTTTTTGAACATCCGGCGCGGAGTTTTCGGTCATAGATTTCTGTTGCGGTATCGCGTTGCCGGAATATTTCGGCAAATTCAATGACGTCTTGCCGGGTTCGGGCATGCGCATCACCGTTTCGGCGGTACTGTCGGCTTCAACTTCGTACTTGTCACCCGGTTTACCAACAACAAGTTTCGGCATGATACCGGTTAAAAGATTTCCTTCCAGGCTTTGAGTATTCTTCTCTCTATTCAGGCGGGTATTTCCTTCAGGTATTGTCTTGTGATCAGGATTTTTGTATTTTTCATCCGCATTTTCTTTTTGCTGTAAGCTGAAGTTGGATGATCCGTTATTGCCGGTTTTGTTTGCGCCACCTCTGCCGGAAAGGTCTTCGGGAGGTGAAGAAGGGGAGGGAACAGTTTCCTTTTTGTTGGCAGCTTCCTTTTTCTCAGTTTCTTTTGTGTTTTCCTCTTTTTGGTTTTCCTGTGATGACGGTTTGGAACTGTGAAGAATATTTACATTCGAAAAATTAAAACCGGCGTGTCCGCCTCGGATACTGTTTGTGGAGGGGATTGCGGTTGTCGAAGCTGGAGTGGTGCCCGAATGCGTCCGCTTGCTTTGAATCCATACTGATTTTTCAGGCGGCTTTTTTGCAGTTACAGGCGCGGAACTGGATTTGCCACGAATAACTGCTGGTTCTGCCATGTTACTGTCGCCTTCCGGGTACGCAAGCCGGTTTCATTTTATTTGGCATCATCGCCTAGTTACTGCGTTGAAAAACCCCTTTTTCCCTGTAATTTTTTACAATTGAATCAATGAATGCGTCGAGAGTTTTATCAAGCAGCATATCTTCGAGGAGAGTTTCAAAAGGTTCCGGTATCCATGGAATATTCGGATCAACTGTTTTATAGGCTTTGACAACAGCGTTTTTTACGGCCTCTTTTTTCTGTTTACCGGTTATGCCGTCAATTTCTTCCACGGCCTCGACAAGAATTGTTCCCGCTTCAAAAGTAAACTTGGCTATCTCATTAAGGCTAAATCCATCCTTTTGATACTCTTTGAATAGTTCAGTAACCTTGTCGATGTCATCTTTTATTGAATCGTTGATCTCTTCCACCGTGCCCATTCTTCCTCCTTTTCGCTATTGAACAGTTAAAAAACATGTCATGGCTGTATCATCCCCGAATTACTTACATGCACCTGCCTTCTCCAGTGAGTCATATAGCTTTTTGGTTTTGTTCAGTATATCGGCAGTCGATGCGAGGTATTCTTTTGAGGCTGATAATTTGCTGTCACCGGGAATTTTTTCTGATTTTTCAAGTTCCTTGTTCAAGACCTTTATATCGTTATCTATTCCTTCGATATCAGCCAATATTGAATTTCTATCAGTTTTATCCATGCTGGAATTGTTCACGCAGGTTTTTATGTTGCTGAGCGCTTGTTTCGCTTTTGACAAGCCTTCAGACGACAATTTGATATTTTTTTTGAATTCTGCATATTGCTTATCGAGGCTTTGTTTAAGATCTGATAGTTCTTTCTGTGTCTTTAATCTATTTTGAAACTCTTCATACAAATCATATATTTTCCTTTTTAAGGGATCAGTCTTATGCTTTTTCGCTTTTTTTACAGGAATCGGGGTTTTGCTCTGTAGAGAAACTTTTGTCGGTTGTTTGCCGTTTTGTTGGACAACATGAGTAAGCTCATGAGCTAATAGGCGTTTGCCCTCCTTTGTGTTAGGTGAGTAAAAGCCGGTATTAAAGGCGATGTTGTTGCCGACGGTAAAAGCTTTAGCGCGTATCATGTTTGAGGCAACGATAGCGTTTGAATCAGTATGTATTCGCACTTTGCTGAAATCTACGCCGAATCTCCCTTCCATAAAGGAAAGCGTAGATTTGGGAAGTGGTGAGCCGCCTCCTTTCATTGAATCGATTTTCCGGCCTAACATAGCGGTAACTTCCGGCCCGGTATTTGCGGCCCTTTTCCCCTGTGCTTTATCGTCCTCTTTCTTCTCTTCTCGCTGGATACTCCCATCGGTGAGAGATTTACCTTGTGCTTTGTCGTCCTCTTTCTTCTCTTCGCGCTGGATGCTCCCATCGGCAAGAGGTTTGCCCTGTGCCTTTTCGTCCTCTTTTTTCTCTTCGCGCTGGACACTCCCTTCGGTGAGGGGTTTGCCTTGTGCTTTATCGTCCTCTTTTTTCTCTTCGCGCTGGACACTCCCTTCGGTGAGGGGTTTGCCTTGTGCTTTATCGTCCTCTTTTTTCTCTTCCATTTGAACAAGGGGAGTTATATTTTCGGAAACAGGCTTCGACTCGGTTTTATCATTATCACAGCTACTGCATGCCTTTTGTACTTTTGCACCGTCAGCGTTTGTTCCGACGACTTTCTCAGCTACAGTATCGGCCTCCCTTTCAAACCGATCTCCCGCTTTTCCGATTTTCAATTTTGTCTGCAACGTTTGCGAACAGGCAGGGCATGCCCCCCCATGCGGGTGCATTCGAATTTCAATTCCGGACGGAGCGTTACCCTGTTTTGAGCATTGACGGCTTTTTTCCTGACTGTTCTTTCCCTGTGAGAGGTTGATTTTGCGGAAATCGAATTGTGTTCCATTTGAGCCGGATTTTGCGGCATCTGAATTGAAATCAAATGCGCCATTGCGCAAACTCATGCGGGAGTTACCGTTTATCCTTTTGGTTCCCCGAACTCTTCTTCTTGCTATGGAAAATACTCTTCTTCTCATTCTGACAACCTCCCGTAAATACTGTTGGCAATTTCCCTGCCGATGGTTCCCGGTTTTGCATTTTCGTCGAACTCAAAACCATCCAGGCTCATACGTATGTTTCCGGAACTTTCGTGCAAGGAACGCGGAACGCCTTTATGTCTGAATATCGTTTTCAACTCGCGTTCAATCGCATCGGCGATGGTGTACCTGTCGCTTGCTCGGAATCCATGCAGGATTATCTCGCCGATCCTCATTTTCAATTTATTCACGGCTATACCCATCCGACAATTTCAGCTTTGGTAAGCGGTTTTTCCAGTTTTTGGTACTCATTAATTGCGGCTTTCAGGATGTATTTCATTTGTATCGATTCACCGTCTTCTGCCGCGAGGAAAGCGGCATTCAATGCCACATTGCGGATGTTGCCGCCGGAGACGTTCAGCAAAGCGAGTTTACTCCAGTCAAGGTTTTCCAGCGGCGCGTCTGGCGGGAATGCTTTTTCCCAGATTTTCGCGCGCTGAGCGACATCGGGAAACGGAAACTGAAGTATAAAGCGAATCCTTCTCACGAATGCCTGGTCGAGAGACGATTTCATGTTGGTAGTGAGGATGGCGAGGCCACGGTATGTTTCCATTCTTTGAAGGAGGTAACTCACTTCTATGTTCGAATACCTGTCATGGCTATCCTTTACCTCGCTCCTTTTCCCGAAAAGGGCGTCTGCTTCATCGAAAAGCAGTATGGCTCCTCCGTCCTCGGCGGCGTCGAAAACCTTTCTGAGGTTTTTTTCAGTTTCACCGATATATTTATTTACCACTGCGCTAAGGTCTATTCTGAACAGATCAAGCGCAAGTTCGTTTGCGAGTACTTCGGCGGCCATAGTCTTGCCGGTCCCGCTCTGCCCCCCGAAAAGAGCGCTGATACCAAGGCCCCTCGGAACTTTTTTCGCGAAACCCCAATCGTTGTAAACCTTGGACCTTTGCCTGACGTGTGCGGCGATTTCCCGCAATATAGAAACTATTGATTCCGGAAGTATCAGGTCGTCCCAAGTCGCGGTTGGATTTATGCGTTGAGTGTGTTCTTCCAGGGAACCGCGGGTCTGCACTCTGCAGGAGTTCCATATCGATTTTCCCACTGCGTCAACGTCTATTTCCAAAGTGTCGCTTTTGCCGGCAAAGGAGGTAATTGCCTCCGCGCCAGCGGCGAAAATAGATCCTGTGTCCATGTCGAACTGGGAGACAAGCGATGAAAGCATTCCGTTCAGCCTTGAAGATAGAGGCTTCAGCATCTCGTTCCAAAGCATTAACTGTTCCTTTGTGTCAGGTTTGGACACCTCGATGTTTACGGTTATGCGGCTTACAAGCCGGAGCGGATTTCTTGAAGAAATCACGGCAATCGCGTTTAGCTCTTCCAATAAAGACTTTGCCGAATCTATCGTTTCCGCTTTTTCAACGTCTTCACATTCCAGATAGAGTCCGTATCTGTTAAGCGCGGCTTCCCGTTCCCATATGCGGGCGAATGCGTCCCTCTCCAACGTTGACTGAGGTATCTCATCTGCCCTCAAGGCAAAAAAAGTTATGCCGGCTTCTTCTCCCGCGTGAGAGGTGATCGACCTTTTCCCCGCATTTTCCCTTCCGAAAAGCTGTATCAACTGCCGGTTTTGCAGATGTGACGGCTGTTTCCACATGGCGGAGATCCGTTCCGAGATAGCAAGGTGCGAGGGGACGATATCGTGCGCCAGAGACAGCGGGATACATATTCCCGCAAGGCGTTCGTCGATGTGATTGACTCCTGTCAGGAAATGAAGGACGGATTCGTCTATCTTCAAGGGACTTTGAGTCAATGTGTCGCCGTTTCCAATCTCAAGGAATTTCCATCTCCGCAGAGGGGCTGAAGGCGTAACCGCTTCCCAGCTTCCGTTCAAGAGGACGGCAAGCGATAGGCTGAAAGTAGGATATACGCGTCTGTCATCTCCATTGATTGAAGCGCAGTAGCCGGCGAAAGAGGAATCAAGCTCCATTCCAGCGCAGAGAAGAAGAATATCTCGTTCGAAATCGGAGAGCCCGAATGTTTGGCAGATAACCTGCAAGGCTGAAGGGTAGGGCATTGCAGAGCCGGTTCTGGCGACATCCTCTTCAAGTTCGGTAAAATCCCAATCCCGTTCCTTTTTTGATGTATGGGCGACCAACCTTTCCCTGACCAGGGAAATGGAAGCCATCAGGTGTTTCCGGTTTGCCTCTATCCATTCGGTATCTGTCATACGAACCTCACAAGAGGGCTAGCGTAATAATTGTATGTGGCACTGGCAGGATTGCTATCAATTCCAAGCAGGCTTTCCGCGCCGTCTACCTGTATCCGCACGAGATATTCGCCGGGTGGTACGTTGTCTACGGGAAAATCGAGAATTCCAAGATCTGAATCCCTTGGCGGAATGGTGATATTGTAGGACTTCGGTTCTGCAGGTGCATTGAATTCGTTCAGGAGGAGAGATACGCGCTGTGATGCTCCTACCACCGGATTAATACTTAACCTCAGAATAGTATTTATTGGCACTACACCACCGGTCCTTTTTTTCTACCGGCACCTTTGCCGCCTGTTGTGGTAGTACCGCCTGTTGTAGTAGTACCGCCTGTTGTAGTAGTACCGCCTGTTGTAGTGGTGCCGCCTGTTGTAGTGGTGCCGCCTGGGTTACCGCCTTTACCTTTTGTTATAACTGTGTCCGGCACGACAACCGGATCGCCGACTATTTCAGGGCGAAGTATTATCGGGACGATGTTTGACTCTACCCCCAGGTCGTGCCTTACTTGTATGCCAAGTATCCCGGCTCGCAGGAAATCTGGCGGGAAGTTGTCATGCGAAAGGACGAACACGATTTTCTGATCGGTTATTTCCTGTAAAAATAGCGCCTCAACGCCGTTTATCAGGAGTTTGACGTTTTCGGCGCGCAGGTTGCTACCGATAATGAAAAGTGTAGAGCCGACTATGACGGGCTCCATTGACCCTTCCTGAGGAAAAATTCTGTCTATGACAGGCTGTTTGAATGTCTTTCCATCTGCTGTACGTCCTCGCACTGGAAGAGCCGGTTTTGGCATCTCCTCCGATTCGATAATGACGACCGAACATTGATATGCCACAGAAAGGGAATATGGCGTTTGAAAGAATACGGACCAGAGTTTTGACAGCTCCTCGAGGTTTAATGAGATTGGGGAGAGCTTGATAGTTTCCAGCTGATCGGCAAGGTTTGAATCCACCAGGGTTCCTGTAGGAGCGGCATCTATTGCCGCAAGGATCGTCTCCCTTGTTATCACCGGTTTGCTGTCAAGCGTGTTTACCGTGATTCCAAGAAGGCGCTGTGGTTCCAGCTTGGTTTCATCACCGTAAAAAGTAAGGATGTAATGAAGGTTGTAAGCCGTCATGGGGCGTTGAACAACACTGCCGTCCGAACGGCGCGTCGGGTAACTGCTGTTCCTCAAGGCCGCATTTGGGATTATCTGATATAGGAAAATGTTTATCCCTTTTCCTGCATTTGATTGTCCCTGGCCGGGGTTGCCGTCGGGCCTGGCTGTTCTGATGTCGGCCCCTGATATTTCTCTGTTTACTGCTACATGCAATATTTGACTGAGGCTTGCTGTAACGGTGGCTATCGCCATTGAGTTACTCATTTTGCAATTCCATTTGATTGTTTAATGAATTCGTCCAATGACATTTTTGGCGGTTTTATAGAAGATTTGCGAAGTTTCTTCGCTTCTTGATCCATTTTTAATCCTGATTGTACCGAACGTATTTCAATGCTCTCAATAGTCACCGATATATCAGTTTTATTATGAAGCTGTTCTTGAGTAGATTTTTTCTTTAGTGGTTTTGGAAAATTTTCAGCATAAGGCATATCATGGCGCTTCATATCATTGACGAGATGCGTGGCGATATCCGTTGAGTGAGATTTGATATGCGATACTTTTCCCATTGTGAAACTTATTGCTGGCCGGAAACGTGTGCCAGTGCCGGTGTCATTTGGAAATTCTTTCTCCCCCTGTTGAGTCGATTTGAATGTATCTTTGGCAAAGGAGAGGGGCTTCAATGGTTCTGTATTTTTGGCGACCGCCGATGTGAAAGCAATATCCTTTTCCGCTTTTGACTGAAGTGTTCTGTTTATATTTTCGATATAAATGGCCGGCTTTCCAACAATCGAATTTTTGCTATCATCATTATCAGTCAATATTCTTTCGATTGGCGGGGAAGTCAATTCAGGTATAACCTCCTCATGTTCAACAGTGAGCGTGGGGAAGGGGGCGGGTATCATATTTTGAGTTTCTATAACTTCCAATTCTGCCAGTTTCCCAGGAAATGCGATCTTCTTGTACTGATCCAGGATATCTGTTTCTGCATGGGGTTGGAGAGGTGGTTCCGAAATAACATCTTCATGTATGGCCTGAGATGGATTTGTATTCCTTGTAAACCTATCCTGGAAAATCTCCGTTTTCCCCTCGTTCATTGGTCGCTGGGAAATCGAATGTTCACTGATCGGTGTTAATGATATATCTATGTTTGTGCGCATATCATGTATGCTGTCTTTTTCAATTTCGTGACGCGTATTATTCATATTTTCATTTGCGGTGACGCTGGTCAATTGGATATTGGAATTTCCACTTTCTTTTTGAATGACAGGAGGCTTCTTTTCGAATGTTCCTGTTGATTCCGGTTTGTCGGCTATTTCATGTTCTTCAGTTCCGTAGTGTGAACTGGCATTGTCTAAAGTTTCTGTTTGTGAAGGAGTGGGAGTATTTTGCGTGCCTATGGCAATCGGTTTCTCTTCATTTGTTTGTGGCAGGTTTGGCTTGCCTGTGACATTTACGCTATTGCCATTTTTAACATCGTCAGGGGTAGAAATATCGTTTTGAGCGGAATCTGCTATTTTCGATGAAGCTATATCAAGGTTGTTTATTGAACCTGTGTGTTTTGGCTCATTAAAATATTCTGCTCTTTCTCTATAAATTCTTTTTTCTTTATCGATGGGTTGAATATCACTTTTTTTTTCTGCTGACGACGGGAGGTGTGATTTTGAATGAGCGTCACTGTGCTTTTCAACATTGTTCGTATCGGCAAATTTAATGCCGGTGTCAGGATAATCGTTTTCAGAATTTCTAAGATATACCGGAAGCTGTGAATTGTTTTTGAGAGTGATCGTAACGCTATCTTTTGTATGCGATCGATCTGATAATAGGTTCATCTCACCGGAGGGCTGATCGCTCCTGTTTTGCTTTACGGATATGCTTTCAGCTTGTTCGGTTTTGGGATATTTGTCGCGGGCGCCGGTTTCGGCGGGAAAGTTCTTGATCTTGGATTGTGCATTCACGGTTTTTCTGTGATATTCGGAAACCCCTTTCTGTGCGATACGAGTGTTGATTTTTTCATTGATGGAAACGGTTTCAGAATATCTGTTGTTTTCCGAATCATCAGGCGCGAATCTTGATTTTATCAGCGGTTCGGCAACAGGGAGCATTCTTCTGTCGCGCATAATGAGACGACTGATAAAATCGTTCATTGTCCTGCGATATCCATGTAAAACGATCTTCTTTCTGGGCTGAGGGAAAGAATTTCATCCTCTCGCCAGCCATACGCTTCAGCGAGGATGTGTACTTCATTTAGGAGACGTTTAGTCTCCGCTGTGATCTCCAAAAAGAAGAAGATGACAATATCGAGCAGGGATTCCCACGATTCGCCGCAAAGAGGGCAGTGGAGGTCAAGCATGATTTCCGATAATGGATCGCTTTGGGATAATTTTGTGGATAGAATTTGTACTACTTCCTGCGGCAGATCACATGCCGGTACAGGTATGCCGTCGCGGGTGGCATTGACGACGGCTTTTTCGATCAAATACATTCGCGCATCACTGATCTCTTCAAGGTTTTGTGTTTCGAGGAGATCCCTTCCAGTTATCGGACGAAAAGTGATTTCGAAATTTCCTGAACTGAATTTACGGTCCAAGTCAGGCGTTATGGTTGTTCTGAAATCAACGGTAGACATATCGAACTCAAGATGTTCGTCACACTTTGGGCACTTGGCAAAACCGGGGATTTTTTTTCCAAAGGTCTTTTCAAACAGCTCGAACAATGCCGCGTCGCGCTGGCCAACGGTCAGATCGGCAAGATCACTCAGGCTCTTTTCCGGGAACGCTGGCATCAACAGGCTCAGGGCGGTATCTGTAACATACCGCCCTTCACCTCTTTCCCAGGTTCCGATCACATCGAACGTATTAAGCGAGCGCATAAGTTACGCGGGTTCGGTGAATGTCGGTTCAGCAGGTTCTGTTACCGCATAATCACGTTCCCAGCCTTCGTTTTCAAGTTTCATGGTCTGGATCGCGACGGCATTCGCGTTCGCGTCAAGATCCGGAAGAGCTTGAAATTCCGAAGCCCAGCAGCGGTATAGTTTGTATGCTATCGCAAGCTGTCCCGCCTCGTTGTAGACTTCGAGTATCAGATCCTTGCGGAAATCCTTTAGAGAAACTTCCATACCGAGAGCGGAGCCGTGGTTCCATACCTTGTTCGCCCACTTTTCAAATTCCGGATCGTGTGTTACACCTCTCTCAAGCGTGATAGCTTCGTATTCCGTCCTGCCGGGGGATTTCCTGCTTCCGCTTGGGTCGCCCCCCTCACGGTGCTTTACAACTTCAGTAGTCCGTTTAAGCGAGCTCACCTTGCTGACCCCCGCGACGTAGTTGCCGTCCCATTTCACCCTGAACTTGAAATTCTTATACGGGTCAAAACGTTCTGTGTTTACGCTGAATTGAGCCATTTCTTCCTCCTTATGAAGCTACCTGACCAGCTTTTTGCTGAATTTTTATTATTACGAACTCCGCGGGTTTAAGCGGTGCGAAACCTACTATGACGTTTACGATACCGAGGTTGATGTCGTTTTGAGTGGTTGACTCCTTGTCGCACTTTACAAAATAGGCGTCTGCAGGCATCTTCCCCTGAAACGCTCCCTGGCGGAAGAGATTGTGCATGAATGCGCCGAGATTCAGGCGGATCTGCGACCAGAGAGGTTCGTCGTTTGGCTCAAACACAACCCACTGCGTTCCGCGGTAGAGACTTTCTTCGATGTAGAGAGCCAATCGTCTTACAGGGAGATATTTCCACTCGGAGCCGAGCCTGTCGTCCCCTTCAAGCGTGCGGGAACCCCAGACTATTCTGCCGGCGGCGGGTTTAACGCGTAGACAGTTGATGCCAAGCGGATTGAGCTCGCCGTTTTCCATATCTGTCAGAGGAACGCTCAGCGCGGGAACCCCTTTCAGCGTAGCATCAAGACCTGCCGGCGCTTTCCAAATTCCCCTGTTTGAATCGGTTCGTGCAATTATCCCGGCTATGGCGCCACACGCTGCAAAATCCTCCATCTGGTTTTCCCGAAGTGGGTTCGGTTTTTTCAGACGCGGAAAATATATAGCTCCGTTTTTGCTCTTTTCAATGGCAGGAATGCCATCTTTTGCCTTTGCTTTTGTGTTCCAGTTTGCCGGAGAATCGACAAGGAACATCGCTCGGCGCTTTTCACAGTAAACCAGGGCTTTGCTTATCAGGGAATTTTCTATATCGCCATCAAGTGAGTGGGGTGGGATGCAAAGGAGGTTGAAGATATCCGCTTTTTCCAGTGAGTAAAGTCCCCTTTTCCCCGCCGCTGTTCCGGCGCCTGTGAACTGGTCTTCTGAGAGTGTTTGTCCATCCGTAGCTTTTTCGGTCTCGCTCACCTCGTGAGAGTAGATTCCCGTCCATGGACTTCCACCGTCTAGCACGTCATCGTCGGCAGGAGGTGTAGTGGTTGGAAGGTCGTCTGCTACCACCACAAGGCCTGACTCATTCGCAAGAATGCGATCGATCCTCCTTGCATGCTCCTTTACAGTGAGGTTCAGGAAAGTCTCAATCGCACCGCTATGAGTGTCATGCACGATAAGGTTGAATAGATCCTCGGGCAATAACCCGTACTTCAAAGCCGCTTTGTTCCTTGCTGAGTCTTCAGCATGTTCTATTCTTACCCTGAGGTTGTTTCCCCATGAGCCCATTGTGGATGCGCGCAGTTTAAGTCCAGCGGCGGTGATCTTGGCGTAGGAGTTTTCGATTTCGTCTATTTTGTCAGTTGCTTTGGGGACAGCGGCAATTGCGGCAGTTTTGGCGCCAGCCAGGGCATCATTGATCTTTTTTCTTACAGCATCGACGCTTGTTGCTGTGGTGATGGCACTTGCGAACGATCCAGCGGCGGCGACTTCACCCGGAGTAGATGTGCTTGCAGTATATTTGCCGGTTATCCCATTCACAGCGGCAGTTGCCTCTGAAAGCTCAGCATCGGCTTTCAGTTTATTTAGCGCATTGTCTATTTTTCTTTTAATTGCATCTACCTCCGCATTGATCTCCGCCGAAAGCTTTTCATCCGTTTCTGAATCCGGCTTGAAGAGTCGTACGATAATCGCCTGGCTTCCGCCGTTCATGAAAAAATCGCTTACGGCATAGCTCATACTGCTCTCTTCCCAGAGACCGCCAAAGGTTCGTTCATAATCAGAATAGCTGTTGAGCATTACCGGCTCATTGTCGGGCCCTTTCAGCGCTCGGCCGACGAAAGCCGTAACTGAAGTGGCAACACCGGTGATCGTTCGCACACCGGATGCTATTTCTTCTATATATACGCCTGGATATGTAGGTGCAACAGGCATTGTGAATCCTCCCCTCGTAGTAAATTGGTTTTTTTATATTTCCTGTATCTTTTTAGATAAGGGTTTAAGGAACGTAAATTTCCTCCAATTAAATGAAATATTGCCCCCTTAAAAACCTCCTCTCTGGAAAAGACCAAAAGTAATGGAGGAGATGTGTGTTATATGGACCAAAAATATGCCCCCCAATATGCTATTATGTATTTATATAATTAAAAAAACATAATAAATTTATTAAAAGTATATTGAAGAGGTAAATGCATGTCAAGAATCAAATTTTGGATTTTCAGGCAAAAAGAGAAGAGGGGAGGCAGTGCAGGAACCTTGCGCGCTATACCGAAAGAATCAAGATATTGACCCGATAAGAGATACTTTAACCGAAAAGCGGATGATCCGCTTTTAAGGCAATAGCATCTATTATCTCTTCAGCTGAAAAAATTTCAGTTCGTTGCTCAGATCTTTTGTTGTTTTGGTCAACTGGTCGTAAATAGCCTCTATATCCTTGCCGGCAACAGATGTATTGTTTTTCAGCGATAAAAGTTTATTTTCCACGGCGGTCAACTCGTTCGAAGCGACAGTTATAGCGTTTATCTTTCTTGAAAGCTTTTCCAGCATATTTCCAAGGGCAATACCGACAGTCTGGATCTGGTCGCCATCACGAAAGTGAGCGTGTAAATTCAGGTTCCCTTCAGAAATTTCATTAATATTCTTTTCAAGTTTGTAAAGAGGTCCAGATATTTTGTGTGAGAGGAACATTATCACATACACTGTAGCCACGGAAATGACAGCAAGGCTCAGCAGGTTTGTAGCAAGCACTGTCGGGCCGAGGATATCCCACATGCTTTTGATGCTTGAATGGGCTTCGTAATAGCTCATTTCAAGAGTATTGCCGGCAAACACGTATAGTATTCCGGATGAAGTAACAGCCATGACGATAAGGAGCGACACGAACTTAATTATCATGTTCGTCTGGAATCCCTTTTGGATAAAATAGTTTTTTCTCTGGTATGGTTTATTTTCTCGTGACATCAGTAACCTCCTGTATACATATTATTTGTGACAAGCTTTGCACATTTCACCATTAACATTTGTCCTCCGCAAAAAGTATGTTTTGTGCGAACTGCCGGAGGAAAATAAATTGCTAAGAAGGCCTGACGGTATATATTGCTGTGTGGATTCTGCAGGCATATGCGGGTAGTGGCAGGTTGCGCAGGTTATCATATTATTGATAAGCGGAAGGTCTGGAGGGACATGCCCTTTTGGCTTTATGTCCGTTGGATGGCTTCTATCCCCGTACTTATGGCATCTTGTGCACGGTTTCGTTATATCTGACCTGATAAGCGCCCCCTTCCTCCCTGAATAGACAGGGCCGGGCCTCCCCCTCGGCTTTCCAAGGTGGCACTCTTCGCATGCGTAAATGTCCCTGAGATCTTTGTGGGGATCACTTTCTGCGGCTGTTGCTGGTTGCAGAGCTAACAGCAGGTAAACAAGATACATGAGCGAAGCCAGAACGGATTTGCGGATATGCATCAGATACATTCTAAGCAGGCAGATGTATATAAAGCGTTGTTTGCC
>JAOUMJ010000027.1 GCA_029881495.1 Nitrospinota bacterium
ATAAGGTATTTTTCGAGCGCCTTCCCTTCGTTTACATGGCTGTTCCATATCTCATCCGCTTTTCCGGCATCGACCATGCCGTACCACAGGTCGTCGGGATAGACCGCTACCACCGGCCCCATACCGCAAGGCCCCAGACACGAGGTTACGGAGACTTTTACGGTATCGTACTTCTGCGTCTCCTGGAGTTTTCGGCTGAATGCGTTTATCGTTTCCGTGGCTCCCCTGTCGGCGCATGACCCCTTTGGGTGCCCGGCAGGCCTTTTGTTTCCACATACAAGAAAATGTATTTTCGGTTTCGGCATTTTTTCTCCTCTTTGTTTATCGTGTAACCGCTTTTACAAAGAGGAAAGTATAGCCTTTGACGTGGCGGGTGTAAAACAGTCAATGAGGCGATGTCCGTGGAGAGCCTCTCAATATCGCATTGCCCCATGCGGGATGTAACGTATATTAACCTCTCATTCTTCGGAAAACGCGCCCCTCATGCATACCCACCCTTTTCGACAACATGAAGGAATTCCTCCACCAGCGCCTGGTCGAGCTGTTTTCTGCTCTTCCTCAGTATCGAAGCGCTCTCGGCGTGGGAAAGGCTCGGCTTGTATACTCTCCTGTCGGAGAGGGCGACGTACATATCGACGATGGCGGACATCCGGGCCAAGGTTCCGATCTCCCCTTCGCGCAGTCCGCGCGGATACCCGGTGCCGTCGATTTTTTCATGATGGTTCCAGCATATTTCCATAACCGCTTCAGGAATACCTTCCGTCCTTTTCAATATCTCCATTCCGAAGTTTACATGACTTTTCATCTCTTCCCATTCGTGTGGCTTGAAGGCGCCCGGCTTGTTAAGAACTTTCAACGGAGTCCTTGCCTTCCCTACATCATGGATGATCCCCCCCTCCGTCACCGTCGCGATGTCTGAATCGCTAAACTCCTTTTTTGACCTGGCGAAGAGGGAGAGGAAAATCCCCACCCTCATGGAGTGGACGAAGGTGTAGCTGTCGTGCTCCTTCAGCGCCTCAAGGATCGGCTTAACCTTGTTTTTCCCGACGACATTCACTATCTCCCTGCCGGTGTTCCTGTAGTCGTCGTATGGAAGTGGCCTCCCTTTCAAAACCGCGTCGTGCCCCTTGTCGAGCGTTGTCAGTGTGAGCTTCAGCGCCTTCTCCTGTTCCGGCTCCAGTTTTTTCCATTTAGCCTCCTCCCTGCTGTTAGCCCATCGGCTTACCTTGTGGAGGAAGTGCCCGGAATCGAACGGCTTTATCACATAATCACACGCACCCAACTGCATGGCCTTCAACACCGAGGTCTGGTCGCTGAGAGCAGTTACCATGATGACGGGAGATGCCGCGCTTGCGCTTCCATTTCGAATCTCCTGCAGAACTTCATAACCGTCCATTTTCGGCATCATTACGTCCAGCAGGATGAGGTCGTAAAACACCCGCTGTGTGCTGGCAAGGCCAGCCGGCCCGTTTTCTGCAACATCTATCGCGTAGGAAAGTTTCTCAAGAGAATGTTTAAGCAGCATGCGCACAGCCGCATCATCGTCAATAATGAGCACGCGCTTCATGATGATCTCCTCGTCGAATTTATTGATACTGATTATTATATCCAGATACTTTCCATTCTACTTCAATTCCGGCGAGGAAAAAAACAGATGGAAAAAACTAGAAGCGGCGGAGGATGCCGATTACCTTCCCCTGTATCTGAACCTGTTCCGGCTCGAAATACATCGGCTCCATCTCCCTGTTCGCAGGCTGCAGGCGTATTCTATTGCTCTCGGGATAAAACCTTTTCAGTGTCGATTCGGAGCCGTCGATGAGCGCGACAACCTTGTCGCCGGGCCGGGCGGTATCGGCGCGCTGGACTATGACCATGTCGCCGTCGAGTATGTGATCCTCCATCATTGAATCACCCTTCACCTTCAGGACAAACGTGTCGCTGTCCGCAACCATCTCCTCGGGGAGGGATATCATCTCGGTGTCGGGGAAAGACTCTATCGGGCGTCCGGCGGCGATGGAACCGAGAACGGGAACCTTCACACCGACCTGAATCCCGCCATGCCCGGCAGGGATCACCTCGATGGAGCGATGCCTGTTCGGCGAGCGTCTTATCAGCCCGTTCTCCTCCATGTTTTTCAGATGCTGATGAATTGTCGCCGGAGAATTGATGGAAAACTTCTTCTGTATCTCGGCGATGCTGGGGGCGTATTCGTTCTCCTCCATGAAGGAGGAGATGAAATCGATGATCTCTTTCTGTCTCTTTGTAATCGACATGTATAAATAGTAACCGAAAATATAGCGAAAATCAAACATTAATACGAATGGAGAAAATATCAGGTCGTGTCATTGCGAACGGAGTGAAGCAATCCCTCCCACGCAAGAGAGACCGCCACGCTCGCTTCGCTTGCTCGCGATGACAACCACCACATCGTCATTGCGAACGGAGTGAAGCAATTTCTCCCACGCAAGAGAGACCGCCACGTTCGCTTCGCTTACTCGCGATGACAACCACCACATCGTCATGCTAAAAGCAATCTTGCTTTACCACTCCTCTGATAAGTCCCGCCATTCCCTATTATCGCTTTCAATCAACTCAACTTTTTTACTTCTTGATCCAGCTTTCAGCTGTTTCTCCCGTGCAATTGCATCCTTAATCGTCGAACAGACCTCGTAATACACCAATCGGTTTACATTATATTTGCTTGTAAACCCTTTGGTTATTTTCTTCTTATGTTCATACATTCTTCGCTCTAGATTATTAGTAACACCTATGTAAAGAACAGAAGACTTGCTTGCTAAAATATAAACATAGAAATATTTCATAAGATAATTTTCAATTTTATCTTAAATTTAATAGTTTTACAGGATTATGACACATCGTCATTGCGAACGGAGTAAAGCAATCTCTCCCACGCAAGAGAGATCGCCACGTTCGCTTCGCTTACTCGCGATGACAACCACCACATCGTCATTGCGAACGGAGTGAAGCAATCTCTCCCACGCAAGAGAGATCGCCACGCTCGCTTCGCTTGCTCGCGATGACAACCACCACATCGTCATTGCGAACGAGTGGATGAGAAAAAAGGGAACAGAGCCGGATCAACGCATTGATGCGCGGGTGGCAAAGAGTGAAAAAAGATTCTCGAAATGAGAGGGGGATAAAAAAAAAGGCCGGGGGAGCTTTTACACTCCCTCCGGCCCTTTAAGACTTTTCAGAACTACAGGAATACCTGCTTACTGTACAGTCAGGTAGTCTTCGCTCTGGTAGACATTACCTTCGGCGTCATAAATATCAAAGCCGATGGTGTATCCAACATTCAACTTGACAGCCGTAGCGGCAAGTGAATCGCTAACAGTTCCCGTGCCCCACAGGGTATTCATATTCAGAAGGAACACGGCCCCGGGGGTATTTCCGCCGAGATTGTTGTTTCCAACGGTAGCGGTCCCTGAACCGTCACAGGCATCTACAACCTGCCAGCTAGCACCGGACCACTGCCCTGTAATAGCTGTTGGCACATCGTTTTGCAGGGTTGTAACTATGTCTGTACCGTCGCCCACAGTGGTTGAGATCAACCTAACCGTTCCCCATACAAGCTCAGGGAATACAATTTTTGGAACGGCTGCACCAAGAACCGTCGCATCGCCAGCTTTAATGACAACAGCGGTATCACCGGCGGCGTTTGGCTTGTAGCAGTTGAAGTTATCAATAGTGATAACAGGTGTATTGCCGATCGTGCCTACACCAGACTGAGTGACATGAAAGCCTGTGCTAAGCGCCAACTGCTTGTCATCAGCCGATGTGCCTGCGTAATGAACCGTACCCTCGAGCGAGTATTGCTCCCCTTCGGTAAGCGGGGTGGCCGCGTCCGGAGTCACCGTCAACTTTGAACCGGTTACAGCGGCGGCAACGGTAATTTCCTCTACAGCAGGAAGGATGGTTGCCGTATGGGTCTGGAAATCGTTCCAGTACGACAGCGTCAACGTATCGGCATCAACCGTTATCGGGAGATTGTATATGATCTCGATCGGGTCGTCCGCTTTGATAAACGCAATTGGTGTACCGCCAGAATTTGCGCCGCCAATGCGGATGTTGTCTGTAACTACCGAGATAGTGGTATCCGGCCCGATAGGGAGAAGCGCCTTCGTTATAACATTAGTGGAGTTAACCCCTGCAGAAGAGAACGCAACAGTTGCTGTCTCGTGCGTCCATACGCCTTCCGCGTCGGTTACGTTTGTTACAAGCAAGTTTGTTGCCGCTCTTGGAATCGTGATGTCATAGGAACCTGGGGTGGTCGTAGATTCGGTCGCTACTACGTCCTCGAACCCAATTCCATTAGCGCCGCCGCCTGCCCAGTAAACAGTCGCGCCGGAAACCGCTGCGCCTGAAATGGAGTCGACAAGGTTAACCGTAACCGCGCGTCCCGCTTCAAGTGCAAACTGCTTGCTTTGTTCCACAGACAAATACATGTTGCTACCACAACTGGTGGAATGGCTTGAATTCGTCTGCATCAGGCCGGAGGCAAGTGTCGGCTGTACTACAATAGGCACTGTCGTGTAACAGGGGAGGCCGGTGATCTTGTACTCACCTGCTGTAGTCTCCGCCGCGCCGATCGAAGCCTTCTGCTGGGCTGGAATGCCGCCCGTCGTACCGGCGGAAGTGGTCACGCTAAGCCATGCACCGTTGACTTTGTAGTAGACCTTTGCGTCGGCCACACCTTCACGGGTATCGGCATCTATCACGCGCCCGGTAAGGGTTACCGAACTTTGCGGGTACAAATTAGTCTGTTCGATTACTGTTGTGCCCGCCTCGCTGCAGCCGAAGCCGGCGAACGGAAGGGCCATCAAGATGGCCAAAAAAGAACCTTTTAGAAATCTTCTCATTTTTTCAAAATCCCCATACAAATGGTTAATAAAACTAATTTGAAACTTGTCCACTCTCTCTCCCAATCGCATTCAATCCCTCACTATCAAATGCAACGTCCAAATTTTCAGTCTTAAACAATTTTTCCTTATTCCAAGGTCTCCTTTCCAGATTTAAGTGATATAAACTTAATTGAAACAAAACAACAGGTTTGTTTCATTGATAAAAAAACGCGGTAAATTATCTGGCATATCTTGTTCCAGTATAACAAATCCTTTCAATATTCCCAAATATCCCCCTTCGAATTGCCGAATAGATTCTCCGACATCCATTTCGCCATTAGGCAGACTGTCCCTGCATGGGAGCGCGGCAAGGGGGGATCATCGGGAGGATGACTTTGGGAGATCGCCGGGAAAACATCCAAGTCCCGCCTACCATGAGAAAAATTCAACGCTGTTCTTCGTAATGTAAACCATCTTCTTTCCGCTCCACGAGAGTTCAAAACTGCGCGCCCCGCCTTCCACAGGTGCGTACCAGAGCGGGTTCCCCTTTTCATCCCATCCGTTGAGCGATAAAACTCCATCTTTCTCGAATCCGGCGACAATATGGAAGCCGTTCTCCTTGCCCATGCCGGTAAGGACAACCTTCGAATCGCGTGCGCCGCTCCCTTTCACGGAGTAGTTCCAAACCGCCCCGCCATCGGAACGAAAGAGCGCCACGCTCTGCCCCCCCGCCCCATTACCGTAGGCGGCGCAGATAGAGCCGAGCCTTGAACAGCTGAGCGATACCGCCCCGCCATGAAAAGCGGCCACGCCAAGCTCTTCACCCTTGTCGTTGAAAAAATAAATTTTCCCCTTTTCCCCGCCGGTAGAAACCGCGAGGAGACCACCTTCAAGGAAAGAGGATGAGAGCGCGATAGGGGCGCCTGATATATCTCTTTTCCATATCTCCTTCCCCCCTTCCCAAAAAGCTACCGACCCTTTCGAAGCTATGAACGACGAGTCCGGATGATTCAGGAACGGGAAGATGATAAGCTCCACTCCGGCAGGGTATTTCCAAAGCTCCTTGCCGTCGCTGGAAACTACCGAATAGATACCACCCCTTTTTAGCGCGATGAACTGCCCGGTGTGGGACAAGACCGCCGACTCCGCTTTCCCCAGGTCGAACCTCTTCCCCGTTTTGCCGAATCCTTCGAAGAGAATGACCTCTCCATCTTCGGTTTGCGCAAGGATGTGCGAACCGGAACCGCTTGCTGAGAGCTCTTTTACTTTTCCTTTGATCTCCAGATCGCCTACCGCCTCACCGTTTTGATTGATGGCAAGAATAAGCTCCCTGTACGGCGCTCCCCCTTTTTCAAAATCGCGGGCAACGAAAAATATCCTCTCGCCATTGAACTGCGTGGCGAGGTTTCCAATATTCGCGGTTGTGAAACTCTTCCGCCTCGACCACTTCTTCTGCGCTGTCGGAGCTGGAACCGTTATTGACGCGTCATTCGACCACGGAAATTTTTCACATGCTCCAAGCGCCGGAAGAGCGGATATGAATAGAAGCGAAACGAGTATATTCCTGAAATTCATAATTCCTTTCAATAATAACATACCGGCCCGAAAAACGTGCCTGCCGTCAGAGATGAAAAATGAACCATAACTTCAAGAAAGAGAGCCGCGAACCTGTCGGGGCGCCTCGGAGGGAAGAAACCGCTACTGTGTGTTGGACTTTATCCAGTCGAGATAGCCTTCAAAACCGGCGATCATCGGCAAGGCTATGATCTCCGGCACCTCGTAGCTGTGAAGCGACCTGATCTCCGATGAAAGCTTTTCGAAAAGTTCCCTGCGCGTCTTTATGATAACGAGGCACTCCTCCCCCTTTTCCAGCTTCCCCTTCCACTCATAGATGGAGGTTACCCCTTTCACGATGTTGCAACAGGCGGCAAGCCTCTTTTCCACAAGGGCGGCGGATATCCTTTCCGCCTCGTCCGCGCTGGAAGCGGTCATAAGCGCCACGATAAAATCATCTGCTCTTTGCATGTTGCCTATGATTTAACACCAAAACTCTTCACAAGGAAATAGCCGGAGTAGAAAAAGAACAGGCCGGAAAAGGCAAGCCTGAACATGAAGCCGGTATCGTGCCACCACTGCCAGGTGATCAAGGAAGCCAGCACCGCTATCATTCCGAAAAGCTGCAGGAGCCTGCCGACATGGAACAAAAAAGCCTTCATAGCTTACTCAGACCTCTTCGCCGACCAGGTCGTACTCCATGCTCTCAACTATCTTCACCTTGATGATCTCCCCCGGATTAGCCGCGCATTCGCTCAGTATCACTTCGCCGTCCACCTCGGGGGCCTGCGTCTCAAGACGCCCGACCAGCAGATTGTTCCCGGCATCGAACCGCTCCACAAGAACGGGGAGAATTTTTCCGACCTTCCCCTTGTTCTTTTTTAAAGACACACTCTTCTGTATCTCCATCAGGCGGGCCTTCCTCTCTTCTTTCTCATCCCCGGAACATGTCTCCTCCATGTCGAAACCCCTTGTCCCTTTTTCGGGGGAATAGGTAAATACCCCTACATGGTCGAGCTCATTCTCCGAAAGGAACCGCTCAAGTTTTTGAAACTCCTTTTCACCCTCACCCGGGAACCCTGTGATGAACGCCGATCTTATTGCCGCATCCGGCATTGTGTGGCGGATTTTTTCTATCAGCCTTTTGATGTCGTCTTCGTTCTCCTGCCGCCCCATCTTCTTTAATACGCCACTATCTATATGTTGAAACGGCACATCCATGTAGGCGCAGAGCTTCGGCTCCGAGGCGACCAGTTCGATAAGCTCATCCGTTATCAATGTAGGATAGAGGTAATGAAGGCGCACCCACTTGGGATCTACTTCGACAACTTTTTTCAGGAGCTTCACGAGCCCCCCTTTTATTCCGAGGTCAAGGCCATAGCGGGTCGAATCCTGGGAAACGATGCAAATCTCTTTTATTCCATTTTTCACCAGCCGGCTTGCCTCAACGATGACGTCGTCAACAGGTCTGCTTTTCAGCGGCCCCCTTATGAGCGGAATAGAACAGAAGGAGCAGGAGTTTCCGCACCCTTCCGCGATCTTGAGATACGCGGATACCGCTCCCGGCTCTATCAAGCGGTCGGTATTCGCGGAATCGTAAATTTCGGAAACCTCGCCGTCTGAAAGCCCTACCAGGTAATCGACCTCCGGCAGTTCGGCCTGCATCTCCCCCCTGAAAAGCTCGACCATGCAGCCCATGACCGCGAGCTTCAGCGAGGGATTCTGTTTCTTCAACTCGGCGAGCTCCAGGATGGTATCGACCGTCTCTTCCCTTGCTTCGCCGAGAAATCCGCAGGAGTTGATAAGGATATATTCCGCTTCGGACGGATCCCCTACAATGACACAACCCTGCCCGACAAGCCTGGCCAATGTTTTTTCACTGTCGACCCGGTTCTTGGCGCATCCAAGCGATACCATGTAGATGCGGAGGTTCCTCAGTTTATTCATATTTACAGTTGCGAAATCGCGGACTAAACCGCCTGCGTGGTATTCGAGGAGGGCTGGCGCCTTATCCAAAGGCGAAAAAACGGATCTGCAAAGCCCCACTTTTTCCCATCCTTTATCAGGATCGATTTTGCCGCGAGCCCCCTCAGCGAAGCCTGGAGGTTCGTCGCGGTGCCGAAGCCGTATCTGTTAATGAAATATTCCGAATAGAGATTCTTGTCTCCATCCATGGCAAGTCCATAGAGAAGCGATTGTTGTCTGTCCTTATGCTGGTTCCAGAGAGCGTAATATGACGGCGCGCTGGAAACAAGGAACTCGTTCACCGCTTCATCCAGCGCCCCTTCCCACTCTATTGCGGCGCCGGTTTGGGAAACGGCTTTCTTCATCCTGCCTGAGAGAATAAGCGCGAGCTCTATCCTTCCTGATGTCACGGACAGTATCGAATCAAGCAGATCGCCCGGTATATCCTTGCCCGAATCCTTGAACCGCTTGCCGATAAAATCCCTCACCGCGCCGGGAGAGAAAATTTCATCCGCTCGGCGCTCCAACACTTGGCCGGATATGTTCCCCCCCAGCTTCCGGGCATCGGGAAGGATATCGTATCCCGTAAGGAGATACGATGTGATCGCCTGACGTCCGATCTTTTCAAGAAACATTTTCATCCCAGGTTTCCCCAATATCCCTTCCAGCCTTTCAAACCCGGAAAGGACGACGACGGATCTTTTGTTTTCTTCCATCCCCGCGAGTTCCGGCAGGTCGAGGATAGTTGACATCAGTTTGGAGATCTCCGATTTCGCCGGAACGTCAAAAGACATTCCACCCTCTGCAGTCCTGTCGATATTCAGCCGTCCACCCATCGCAAGCCTCTTGATCATCCCCGCCTTTTTCCCCTCGTCTTCAAACGCATCGACCAGGGCCCTTGCCAGTACGATGGCAAAATGCCATATCCCGGTAACCATCTGGAGGTCTACATGGAAAACAATGAAATCCTTTCGGAGGCGTTTCGACAGGCTTTGGGCAAAAAGCGATTCGCCGCTAAAAGGCTTGAAATCAAATCCGCAGTGAAGATTCCTCCCCAGCGCGTCGGAAACCTCCGCGAAACTTTCTTCGGGAAAGATCGTATCGAAAATATTATCGGGATCTGGCATTTTCAATCGTTAAAGTCCGATATCAAAGTCTATAGCTGAGCCTGCACGATGTATGTGACAAGCTCCCTCATGGAAACAACCCCGGTAAAATTCCCCGCATCATCGGAGAGGATGATGTTCCTGAAATCGTTTTTGACCATGTTTATCACCGATTCCCTCAGCGAATCGGTATCCTGCGCGCCGCAGAATTTCTTTATCATCTTATCTTCCGCCTTGAACTTGAGCGGGTCCTTGAACTTGGCCGCCAGATCCACGAAGAGCGATTCATTGATTATTCCTACCGGTTTCCGGTTTTTTAATATCACCGTGCAGCTGCGCCTCTCTTCCATCATCATTTTGGCTATTTTTCTGAGGGGAGTGGATGGCGTAGCGGTCAGCCCACCCATTGAAATCGTTGCCATAGAGGACCTGTGGTTGAGGGATGTAAGCGTATAGCTCTTTACCACGTCGAGATCGGTCACTATCCCGCATAACGGCCCCCCCTCCTGTATGACGATGAACCTTCTCATGTCCATGCTTCTCATCTGCCGGGCGGCTGTTATGAACTCGTCATTCTCGCTTACGGGGAGCACAGGGGTGTGCATCACCGATTCCACCGTGTTTTTGTCCAAATCTATATTTGACAGAAGAGCGCTGAGTAGATCCCTCCTTGTGAAGATACCTATCGGGATCTTCTTTTCAGTAATGACTATACCGCCGATTTTCTTATCGGCCATCCGCTTTACTGTTTCCTTTATGGTCGCGGTCCGTCTGCCGGTCACAACCGGCTTGGACATTATTTCCCTTATTTTCAAATACTAAATCCTCGTGGCAAGAAAAGTTCTAAATGCGAAAATTCCACTCTTGGGCCTTGACCCATTAGGTGCATAATATTTCAATTGGCATGGTATTTACAACTACTTAACAAAACTCCAGCTTTTTGCCGCCTGCATAACATGGGAAAATATATTTATCTCTTCCCCTGCAAAATATCACTCAGGAAGGTGCGGACATCAATCAGCGCGTGTATAATTGCCCCCTATGATTATTACAAAACAAAAATCGCTGGAAGATATCAAAAAGGCCATCGGCGATGTGAGATCTGTTTTCCTTGTCGGTTGCGGGGACTGCGCCACCCTCTGCCATACTGGGGGCGATGAAGACCTGAGGGAAATGACCAAGATACTGAATGCCGAAGGGATTGAAGTTACAGGCCAAGCAACCGTGCCCGCCACCTGCCACGAGCTTGATACGAAAAGAATACTGAGAAAAGAGAAGGAAGCGGTCGAAAAGGCCGAAGGGATACTGGTAATGGCGTGCGGAGCCGGGATACAGGCTGTCGGCGACAACAGCGAAAAACTCACCGTAAGCGGGTGCGACTCCCTCTTCATCGGAAACTCGCGAAGGCAGATGCATTTTTACGAGAAATGTTCCGCGTGCGGAAATTGCGTGCTGAACATGACCGGAGGGATATGCCCCGAAACAAGATGCCCAAAGGCGCTTCTGAACGGTCCATGCGGAGGAGCGGTAAACGGCAAGTGCGAAGTAGACCATGAACAGAACTGCGTATGGATAGAGATTTACGAACGCCTCGTGAAGGTGGGGAGACTCGACCTGATGGGGGAGATAATCAGGCCGAAAGATTTCCGCGCATCCGGAAAACCGAGACGGCTTGTTGAACCGCGTAACGCTTCGGGTAAGCGGTAGAGCAACGCCGTGTCTCTAAAGGAAAAACTTGATAGCTCTCTTTTTGCCGTCACGGCGGAAATAGCCCCTCCAAAGGGGAGCGACCCCGAAAAGAGCCTCGCTACCGCCGAAAAGATCGCCGGGCGCGTTGACGGAATAAACGTAACGGACAACCAGCGCGCAGTGGTAAGGATGTCGGCGCTCGCATTCTGCAAACACCTCATTGACGCGGGTTGCGAACCGATTCTCCAGGTATGCGGACGCGACAGGAACCGGCTCGCCATACAGTCGGACCTCCTCGGCGCCTACTCATTCGGAATTAAGAACATCTGCCTCATGACGGGGGATCACACCGCTCTTGGAGATGCTCCCGGAGCGAAGCCGGTATTCGACCTCGATTCTGTCCAGCTGATCCAAATGGCGACCGACCTCTCCAGAGGTATTTCCATAACTGGCCAAAAATTGAAAAATTTCCCCGACTTCCTTATCGGAGGAGTTATCAACCCGTTCTACAGCCCTATAGAGATGGAGATGCTCAAGACAAGGAAAAAGATCTCAGCGGGGGCCTCATTTTTCCAGACACAGCCGTTTTTCGATACTGCGTCGCTTAAGGCTTTCATCGATACGGTTAAACCGCTGAACACGAAAATACTCGTCGGGATAACACCGATAAAATCGCTAACGATGGCAGCGTTCCTGAATGACAACGTCCTCACAACGCCTATCCCCGATAATTTGATGAAGCGGATCGAAGGGGCGAAGGACCAGGCCGGGGAAGGGCTGAAAATTGCCGCGGAATTGGTAAATGAGATCAAAAGCGGTATCGACGGCGTAAGCGGGGTCCACCTCATGCCGATAGGACAGGTGGAAAAGCTCCCGATGCTTCTTGAGATGACCGGATGCTAGGATCTATGGAAAAAGCCCTGCCGCTCCGAACGAAAAAACCGGATTGGCTCAGGAAAAAACTGTCATTCAACGAGACCGCGGAGATAAAGCGGAGCCTGAGAAAAAAAAATCTGCATACCGTCTGCGAATCGGCCCGATGCCCGAATATTGGCGAATGCTTCAGCCGAAAAACTGCAACGTTCATGATACTTGGCGATATCTGCAATCGCACCTGTGGCTACTGCGCTGTTCAAAGAGGAATCCCAGCATCACCCGATCCATCCGAGCCGGATAACATCGCCCGCATGGTAAAAGAGCTTGGGATAACGCACGCAGTTATTACTTCCGTAACGAGGGACGACCTTCACGACGGGGGGGCAGAGCAGTTTGCCAAAACCGTACGCGCTGTCAGAAGGGATAATCCTTCCACGATGATCGAACTCCTCATCCCCGACTTCAAGGGGGATACGGACGCGCTTGACGCAGTCCTCCGTGAAAAGCCGGAGATACTGAACCACAACATTGAAACTGTTGAACGGCTCTACCCCCTTATCAGGCCGCAGGCGGATTTTACGCGCTCTATCGGCGTCCTTAAGCGTTCTTCGCTGAGGAATGTGACCGTAAAATCGGGTATCATGATCGGATTTGGAGAAGAAGAAAAGGAACTTATGACAACATTTGAAAATTTGAAAGACGCTGGCGTGGAAATATTGACCATCGGACAATACCTCTCCCCGTCGAAAGGACACCTCCCCGTAGCGGAATACTTTCCGCAGGAACGATTCGACACCCTGGCTGAATCGGCGCGGTCGATCGGGATACCGACCGTATTCTCCGCCCCGTTTGTGCGGAGTTCGTATATGGCCGAAGATGTGGCCAAACTGGAAAAGAGCGGCTCATGAAGTTCAATTTCGCAAGGATAGACCGCCTCCCGCCGTATGTGCTGGCTGAAGTAACACGCCTGCGCGATGAAGCGAGAAGGCGTGGCGAGGACATTATCGATTTCGGTATGGGAAATCCAGACATGCCGACACCACAGCACATTGTCGACAAGATGATCGATGCCACCCGAAAGGGGCACAACCATCGCTACTCCGCATCACGCGGCATCAAAATGCTCCGGCAGAGGATCACGGACTGGTATATGAAAAACCACGGCGTAAGCCTGAATCCCGACACCGAAACGGTGGTGACCATCGGATCGAAGGAAGGGATATCCCACCTTATGCTTGCCTGCATAGGGCCGGGGGATACTGTGCTTGTCCCGACCCCGACATACTCCATACATACATACGCCGTAGTGATAGCAAACGGCGACGTGATCTCCGTTCCCCTCAGGCAGGGCGAAGATTTCTTTGAAAAACTTCTTGAGGCTTTCAGTAGCGCATGGCCAAGACCGAAGGCGCTTCTACTGAACTATCCGCACAACCCTACGACGGCATGTGTAGATTCCGAATTTTTCGTGAAGGTTGTCGCCTTTGCCAAGGAGCACGAGGTGATGGTTATTCACGATTTCGCCTACGCCGACATCCTGTTCGACGGCTATAAGGCTCCGAGCTTCCTTGCCACCCCCGGCGCCAAGGATGTCGGAGTGGAGATGTTTACACTCTCGAAAAGCTACAACATGCCGGGATGGCGTGTCGGGTTCTGTTGCGGCAACAGGGAGATGGTTCAGGCGCTTACCCGTTTGAAGGGATACCTCGATTACGGGATGTTCCAGCCGATACAGATAGCAAGCATCATCGCGCTTGAAAGCGAGAGAAAGGTCGTCGAGGATATCTCGGAGGTTTACAAAAAACGTAGAGATGTGCTTATTGACGGGCTGGCGCGAATAGGGTGGAAGATCGAAAAACCGAAAGCAACGATGTTCGTATGGGCGCCCCTCCCGGAAAAATTCAGGGATATGGGCTCGATGGAGTTCAGCAAAAAACTCCTTGCCGAGGCCAAGGTAGCGGTTTCGCCCGGTCTCGGCTTTGGAAAGGAAGGGGACGGGTTTGTGCGATTCGCCCTGGTGGAAAACGAACACAGGACAAGGCAGGCGATACGCGGAATCAAGGGGATACTTTCATGAAGAAGATCGGCGTAGGCATTCTCGGATGCGGGGTCATCGGCTCAGCAGTGGTGAAAAACCTCATTCTCGGCGCGGAGGATATCTCACGCAGGTGCGGCCTTGAGGTGGAGATCAAAAAGATCGCCGAGCTTGATTTCGGCAGGAAAAAAGGGGTACCGGAAAGTGCGGGCCCTCTATTCACAAAAGACCTCAACGAAATAATCGCCTCGAAAGAGATAGATATCGTGGTGGAACTCATGGGTGGGCTAGACTTCGCCTTCGAAACAATAATAAAGGCGATCAAGGCTGGAAAACATATAGTTACCGCGAATAAACACCTGATAGCAAAGAAGGGTGAAAAGATTTACGAAGAAGCCCAAAAGGCTGGCGTGGAATTCTGCTTCGAGGCGAGCGTGGCAGGAGCGGTGCCGATTATCCGAACTCTCAAGGAAGGGATCGTCGCCGGGAAGATACATTCCGTACTAGGGATCATCAACGGAACCGCTAACTACATTCTTACGAAAATGACCGAATCGAACGCGAACTTCGCCGACGTCCTCGCGGAAGCCCAACGGCTCGGCTACGCGGAAAAAGATCCTACCTTCGACATTGAAGGGATAGACGCGGCGCACAAGATCGCCATCATGGCGTCGCTCTCGTTCGGCACCCCGGTAGACTTCGATTCAATACTTGTCGAAGGAATATCAAGACTGAATTCCGACGATTTCGACTACGCAAAAAAGTTCGACAAGGTGATAAAGCTCCTCGGCATCGCCCGGATGGATAACGGAAAGATAGACGTGCGGGTGCACCCGGCGATGCTGGACTGCGGCGAACCTCTCGCGAAGGTCAACGGCGTAACAAACGCTGTGGAACTGAAAGTCTCGCACGCCGACGAACTTATGCTTATCGGTCCCGGCGCGGGGGGGGATGCCACCTCGAGCGCCGTTATCGCCGATATCGTGGAAATAGCGCGGAACATAAACAGCGGATCGGTAGGGCGCGTGGCCCCCGCGGCTTTCATCCAGTCCGCGAGAAAAAATCTGCCTATGAAACCTATCGAAGAGATCGAATGCTGTTACTACCTCCGCTTCTATGTGGAGGACAGGCCCGGAGTTCTCGCAAGCATGGCGAAAATACTGGGGGACAACAATATAAGCATCTCCACCGCTTACCAGAAGGATGTTCATGGCGACACTGTACCGCTGATGATAACCACCCACACGGCGCTCGAAAAAAATATCCGCGCGGCGGTGGAGAAGATAGACAAGCTTGAAACGACAAAAGACAAGACCGTTATCATCCGCCTGGAAGAGTGATCGTCCGTAATTCGATAAATCTTCTTTCGTTGTCCCGGCAACCCACCCCTTTCCTGAATTTTATCCGCCACCTGCGCAAGCCGCGCATTTCTCCAATTTGCCTCTTTAAGGTAGAATTCAATCTATAACTAACCGGAAGGACAAAAATGAAAGACAGCGGAAAAAGAATTATTCTCCTCGGCGACGGAATGCCCGATAGACCCCTCGAACAGCTAGGCGGAAAAACACCTCTCCAGGCGGCAAAGACACCAAACATGGACAGGATGGCGCGTGAAGGGAGCGCAGGCTTTGTTCACACCGTGCCGGAGGGGTTTGAGCCGGGTTCGGACGTGACCAACATGGGGCTACTCGGATACGACCCGAAGAAATACTACACCGGACGCGCACCTCTTGAAGCGGCGGGGATGCACATTCCGCTTGGCAAAAACGACGTGGCATACCGGTGCAACCTCGTTACCCTTTCTCCTACCGCCGAAGGGGTTTTCATGGAGGACTTCTCCGCCGGGCACATCTCGTCCGGCGAAGCGGCTCAGCTGATAAAAGCTTTAAACGATTACTTCGGCAAGGGGGACATAGAGTTCCACCCCGGTGTAAGTTACCGGCACCTGATGATATGGAAAAACGGAAATGAAAAGGCCGAAACCACTCCACCGCACGATATTACAGGGAAGAGCATAAGAAATTATCTTCCGCGCGGCGATGCCGGGGAGAGGCTCAACATGATCACCACCGAAGCGCAGATAATTTTGAAACCGCATTCCGTAAACGTAAAGAGAAAGGACGACGGGAAATCCGAAGCGAACTCCATCTGGCTCTGGGGACAGGGGAAAGCCCCCTCAATGCCGAAGCTGAAGGATTTCCGCGGGATCACCGGGACCATGATCTCGGCTGTCGACCTGATGAAGGGGCTCGGCGTTCTCGCCGGGATGGACGTGATAAACGTCGAGGGAGCGACAGGGTTCATCGACACCAATTACGAAGGGAAGATGCGCGCGGCGAAGGAAGGTCTTGCGAAAAACGATTTCGTATACATCCACATCGAATCGCCGGACGAATCGGGCCACCAGGGCTCCATCGAAAACAAGATAAGGGCGATCGAAGATTTCGACGCGAAGATAGTCGGCCCGCTCCTTGATGAGATTGCCAGACTGAACGGAAGGGCGATAGTTTTATCCGACCACCCTACACCGATAGAACTGATGACACATACCACAGACCCGGTGCCGTTCGCTATCTGGCCGAAACTCAACGGCGCTTCGGCATCAGCCCCCGCGTTTGACGAATCGATCATCACCATGAACGGCTCGATGAAAATCGCAAACGGTTACGAGCTCTTCGAGAGATTCACGGAAAAATAGTTTGCCAATTCGAGTCATTAGAGGAAGTCTGCTTATATGCGCGCTCTGCGCCTCTGCACTCCTTCTTACATCGTGCAACACATCGGCATATTACTCGCAGGCGGTTACAGGACATCTTAAACTGTACGCGAAACGAAAGCCGATAGAAAAAGTTCTAAGGGATGAGGAGGTCTCCGGCGATCTAAAGGAGAAGCTCAACAAGGTAAGGAAGATACGCGCTTTCGCGACCGCCGAAATGAAACTGCCGGACAACGGAAGTTTTACGGGATATGTCGAACTGGACAGAAGGTATCTTGCATGGAGCGTGGTCGCCACACCTGAATTTTCCCTATCCCCATTGAAATGGTGCTTCCCTGTTGCGGGTTGCGTTAGTTATCGCGGGTATTTCAACCGGGAAGACGCCGACGCTTTCGCTGAGACCCTGCGCGAGGAGGGGTATGATGTTTCGGTCCTCCCGATCGCGGCGTACTCGACGCTTGGATGGTTCGACGATCCGGTGCTGAGCACATTCCTCTCCTGGCCGGAACAGAACCTTGCAGGATTGATAATCCACGAGCTTACACATGCCAAGATATATATAAAAGACGATTCTGTGTTCAACGAATCGCTTGCGAGCGTTGTGGAACACGAAGGGGTGATGCGATGGGTAAAAAGCAACGGCAATGAAGCGCAGTTGAACGCCTACAACGATTTTCAGAAAAGAAAAGCGATGTTCGCCGGGAATGTCATGAAATACCGGGAGCGATTGAAAACGGTTTACGATTCCGGAGCGGGGCCGGATGAAATGCGCGACATGAAAAAAACAATATTGAACGAGATGCTGGAGGAATACCGGAGGGAATCGGCAACTCCCGGAACCAGAAGCGAATACCGCCAAATGTTCTATAAGGATCTGAACAACGCAAAACTCGCTTCCGTATACACCTATTACGACCTTGTACCCTCCTTCAGGAGGCTTCTTGACTTAAAAAACGGGAACCTTGATGAGTTTTACGCTGAGGTGAATGAAATCGGCGCACTCCCAAAAGAGGAGCGCGAACATCGGCTGAACGCGCTGATCCCCGCAGAGGCAAAGCACGCGGGTAGAGAATAGCAACGCATCTTCTCTTTGACGTCGTCACTTCAGTCCCGCTAACGGACCTGTTTTTCTACTCCTCGAAATAGGCGACGCGGTCAATCTCATCGATCGTAGTTAATCCCCGGAGGACCTTCTTGATACCATCGTATCGCAGATTCAGATACCCCTCTTCCTCGGCCGCTCTCTTCAATTCCAGAGTGGAGGCGTTCGCTATCACCATCTCTCTCAATCGCTCGGTAACAAAGATCATTTCATGGATCCCGATCCGCCCCTTGTAACCGCTCCCGTTGCAGATCTGGCAACCCTTTGGCCGACAGAACTTGACCTCGGTCTTTCCGTCCCACTCGAAAAGCTCGTCCATCTCTTTTCTGGACGGCGTGTAGCTCTCCTTGCAGTTGTCGCAAAGCATTCTCGCAAGCCTTTGCGACATCACGCCGATAATTGATGGCCCGACGATGAAAGGCTCTACCCCTATCTCTATAAGCCGCGTGACCGCCTGTATGGCGTTGTTGGTATGCAGGGTTGAAAGGACCAGGTGCCCTGTAAGCGCCGCCTCGGTCGCCATTTTTGCCGTTTCCAGGTCTCGTATCTCCCCTATCAGTATTACATCCGGATCCTGCCTCAATATCGAGCGGAGCACCGTGGAAAAATTAAGGCCTATCGAATGGTTTATCTGCACCTGGTTGATCCCGGGGACTGAGTATTCGACAGGATCCTCTACTGTCATTACATTCAATTCCGGTTTGCTGATCCGCTTCAAGGTGGAGAAGAGTGTTGTTGTCTTTCCGCTACCTGTCGGCCCGGTGACGAAGAATACGCCGTTGGATGATTTCACAAGCCTGATGACCTTGTCATAGATCGCTTTTGAAAGGTAAATATCCTCAAGCTCCGGCACGGTACGCACCTGCACTTCACCAAGGATCCTCAGCACCGCCTTTTCCCCGAAAACGGTGGGCGCCGTAGAGACCCTGAAGTCGACCGTTTTTTTTGAGAGTAGAATGCTTATCCTTCCGTCCTGAGGTTTGCGTCTCTCCGAGATATCCATTCCGCCAAGGATCTTTATTCGCGATATCAGGGGGGCGTGCAGATCCTTGAACAGTTTCACCCTCTCCCGCATCAGGCCGTCTACGCGGAAACGGATACGCACCTGCTTTTCAGTCGGTTCGATATGGATGTCGCTGGCCCCCTCCTTCACTCCAAGGAGGAGAATCGACTGTGAAAAATCGATGACCGACTGATCCCCCGCCATCCTGTTCAATTCGACTGCGGTTATCTCCCTGCCGGGAGTTATGAGTTTTGAAACGTCGATCTTCCCTAGCTGTTCTTCGAGTTCGTGAACGGTCTTGTACTGGATCTCAATCGTATCGAGAATATCCTCGCGGAATGCGAACGACGGGCTTATTTTCGCGCCGGTTATTTTTTCCGCCTCCTTTATCACTTTTTGATCCAGAGGATTCGACATCACGGCGGTTATCGCATCTCCTAGCTGATAAACGAGCACTATCTCATGTTTTTTTGAGAATTCCTTTGGTAACTTGGAAATTACTTCGGGGCGGAACAGTGTTTCATTGCAGTCGAGCCACGCAAATCCGAACCCGTCGCCATACAGCATCCCCCCCTCTTCCCTTGAGACAAGCCCCTCGCCGATAATGTGAATGAGTATTTCATATGTGTCCTGCTTGTACTGTCTGAGGAGAAGGTTCAGGACTTTTTCATCGACAATTTTCTTCTCGACTAGAATACTCAGGAATTTCTGGTTTTTATGGCTCATTTGCCGGTTTCTTTTTTTCTTTTCTCTTCGAGCATTTTTCTGATGTCGGCCTGTGAGGCCCATTTTTTCTCAATCACGACATGAATCTTGCTGTCTTCCTTTATCTCTTCCAGCATCTTCGCAAGATTGTATTTTACCGGCATGTTTACTTCCCTTTAATTGATTTCTGGTAAAAGCCCCACGATTCCTTTATGCTCGCCTTGATCTCGTCGAGCGACGTGTCTTTCCTTATATAGCACGACGCCCCGGCGTCAAGACACTCCTGCACGACATTCATCGAGCTTACGGCAGTAAGCATCACGACGAACGCTTTTGGAAATTCCTTCATCACCTGCTTCAGCGCCGCTCTGCCGTCAACTTGAGGCATGTTTATATCCAGCAGGAGAATGTCGGGTTTATGCTGACGATACAGGTTTACCGCTTCACTCCCGTTCCCGGCTTCGGCAACAACTTCCGTATTCATGGAGAGGAATACCCTCTTCATCAGCTCCCTGATATGGAATTCGTCCTCGGCAAGAATAACCCTCACCTTTTTCTTTTCATTCATCCTGGATAAGTCCCGACTTTAAGGTTTATAACCAATACAATACTTTCTTCACTCAATAATTTAACATTTTTTCATAATAATTGTCTTTTCCTGAAAAATACAGCAACTGGACGGCTGGACGAATCAAGGGATATCCAGATATTTATGCATCTGCAGGTTCAGGCGGAAATCGAGTCCGCTGTCGAGTATCCATTGGGCCGCCTCCTCGGCATCAACCTCCCCGATGGCTGGAGAGATGTTCACCGTGCAGAGCGAAAGGAGACCCTTCTCGGCCGTTTTTTCTACAGCCCACTCAAAATCATTTACTGAAGATATTACAAACTTTATTTCGTCGCTCTTGCGGATATAAGCAAGATTGGCTTCGACAAAAGTATCAGCCGCCCCGCTGTCGGGACATTTGATATCGACAATTTTTATCAGTTCATCGGGAAGCCCTGAGAGTTCGAAAGTTCCGTTTGTCTCCATCATCACCTGGTATCCGTCCGCGATGAACCTTTCGGCAAGCTCGATCACACCATCCTGGAACATCGGTTCGCCGCCGGTAATCTCCACACGTTTGCATCCAAACTCGCCGACTTTGCTGACGATCTCATCTATCGACATGAAATCCCCGTCTTCATAGGCATAGGGGGTATCGCAGTACCCGCATCGGAGATTGCAGAGGGAAAATCTTATGAATACTGTTGGGAATCCGGCCCGGCTCGACTCCCCCTGAAGAGAGTGGAAAATCTCGTTTATTTTCAGCTTCAAAGCGTCGTGAGAGGCCACTATTACTGCCCGAAAATCCTTTCCTCACTGCCGGAATCCATTTTCTTCGCGCTTTTTCGGCGTTTCTTTTTCTTGCCTTGCGGTTTCTTTTCGACATGGGAGAGCGCTTCTTCGGATTTGAAGAATTCAAGACACTTTTTGGCGGCCTTCTGCTCTGCATCCTTTTTGGAGCGCCCTGTGCTTTTGCCGAGCATCGTCTCCTTTACCCAGACTTCTATTTCAAATGTCGGCGAATGCGACGGCCCTTTTTCGGTAACCACCCTGTAATGAGGGTCAGCCCCGAAAAAATCCTGGCTCATCTTTTGGAGTATCCCCTTGTAGTTGCTTGATTCGCGGTCTGGCGGATGTTCGACTATGTCATCGGCTGCAAAACGCAGGATGTATCTGCTCGCCTGCTCGAAACCACCGTCAAGGTAGATGGCCCCAACGACAGATTCAAATACGTTGGCAAGAATGGACGCCTTCCTTCTCCCCCCCGTCCCTGCTTCGCCGGTACCAAAAAGGATGTACTTGCCGAGCTCCATTCGCGTGGCTACGATTGCGAGCGCCTTCTCGCTGACGACATGGGATTTGATATCGGAAAGGGAACCTTCGCTATAGTGCGGAAAGACCGTATAGATATGACTGCAGACAACCAGGCTCAACACCGAATCTCCCAGGAACTCCATCCGCTCATAGTGGGATCTGTCCTTGATCTGTTTTTCATGCAGATAGGAGGGGTGCGTCAAGGCGGTATTGAGAAGGTTTATATTCTTAAATCGGTATCCAGCCTTTTTTTCAAACTCCCGAAGAACCTTTTCCCTTGCAGGGTCCCTGACAGCGAGCTTGCGTCTGAAGAAAAGCACTATTTATCCGATTTTCGGAACACCAAGCTAGCGTTCGTCCCCCCGAAGCCGAATGAGTTGGAAATCGCGGCATTCAGACTTTTCTCTATGGCCTTGTTAGGAACATAGTTCAGGTCACATTCGGGGTCCGGTTCATTATGGTTGATGGTCGGAGGGAGAATCCCCTCTTCTATCGCCTTAATCGCAAAAATAGCCTCAATGCCCCCCGCCGCTCCAAGAAGATGACCAGTCATCGACTTTGTGCTCGACACATGAAGTTTGTAAGCGTGTTCCCCGAAGACCCTCTTTACCGCTTTTGTTTCTATCACGTCCGCGCCGGTTGAAGTGCCGTGCGCGTTTACGTAGTCAATATCTTCCGGCTTTAGGCCGGAATCGTTTATTGCGTTGGTCATGCACGCGACTGCGCCGTCACCTTCCGGTGGTGGCGAAGTAATGTGGTAGGCGTCACTGCTCATGCCGTACCCGGCCAGTTCGCAATAGATTTTCGCCCCCCTTTTTCTTGCGTGCTCATACTCCTCCAGCACAACTACGCCCGCCCCTTCGCCAAGGACAAAGCCGTCCCGATCCTTGTCAAAAGGTCTGCTGGCATGTGCCGGATCGTCGTTCCTGGTGGAGAGCGCCTTCGCGGCGGCAAATCCCCCCACTGCCAGCGGACATACGCACGCTTCCGTCCCGCCGGCGATCATGACGTCGGCATCGCCGCGCTGAATTACCTTGAAGGAATCGCCGATTGCGTGCGTACCGGTTGAACATGCTGTGGTTACACAGCTGTTTGGCCCCTTTGCGCCGGTCATCATCGATACATGGCCTGCAGCCATATTGTTGATAACCATCGGAATGAAGAACGGGGATATCTTGCGAGGTCCCTTTTCAAGGACAACTGAGTGGTAATACTCGATGGCCGGCAAGCCGCCTATCCCTGAACCGATGATCACCCCCACCCTTTCAGCGGAAATGGAGGAACCTTCACCTATCTTCAGGGAAGCGTCCTCAACAGCCATCATGGCCGAAGCTATTCCATACTGGATGAAAGTATCGACCTTCTTGATGTCCTTCTTCCCTATCCATACGAGCGGATCAAATCCACGCACCTCGCCTGCAAAGGTTACCGGATATTCAGATGCGTCGAATTTCGTGATAGGGCCGATGCCGTTCTTCCCGGCCTTTATCCCCGCCCACGTTTCGGAAACACTGTTGCCCAGCGGGGTGAGCATCCCCAACCCGGTGACAACAACTCTTCTCGCCATTAAGAAACCTTGACTTAACCCTTCTTTTTCTTGATATATGTGGTCACGTCGATGACCTTCTGAATTTTTTCGGCGTCATCATCGGGAATTTCGATGTCGAATGCCTCTTCAAAAGCCATGACAAGCTCCGCGGTGTCCAGAGAATCCGCGCCAAGGTCTTCGATAAATGACGACTCGGGCTTAATCTCTTCAATCTTTACATCGAGCTGTTGCGCGATGATCTCGTTTACCTTTTCTTCTACGCTCATTTTTTAATTTACCTCCATTTGATTCATTTAAAACCGATGTATTGTAACATTTTAATGGGAAAAAATAATAGGCAGATTTTCTTTTCCCTTTGAAGACCTGCCATTAACACCTAACATTTTCAATGTGCCTGCATGACCATACAACTAAACTGCCTCAAAACTAATTTCAAGGATAATACAGGATATTATTTCATACACCTAATTTTATTTTATAAATTCCACAAGGTTTACAACGCTCCATTTTCCGCATAACCATCTGTATTTATTGCTTATACAGTTGAACCGGAGTACGGCATAGTAATTGCTCTATACATAGGTCAGGGAAGCTGGTTGAAAAGCCAGCTTCTACTTTCTCCTACTCTTCACCGGGGGTGAGTCTCCACTACTCGCCCCCGACCCTCCCTCCTTCCGAGGATTCGGATATTGCCGGAACGAAATCTTCTCCGTAATAGTCATCTGTCCAGTCGAGTATCACAATATTTCCATTTGGCAAACGCTTCACGACTGCGCGGATGTGATGGGCCATCTTGTTCCCTGTAAACCGCCCGGAAGAGACGATGGTAAATACATCCGATTTATCCACAAGAGAGGCAAATCCGTTCATCTCCCTGAAAGACATTATTTCGTCTATCTCCGCTTCGTTCTTCCCTGATACAAAAAGCGCCTCCGGTGAAGCGGTATTAACATTGATCCCGGTTGCGGGGTAAACGGTCAGCACCTTTGCGAGTGTTTGATAAACCGATTCGGAAATCCCTCTCACTCTACGCAACTCGTTTAGCGTGTCGAATTCGGAATTTTTTGCTTCGTATGGATCAGGAAGCGAAGCATAGTAATCGCTTTCCGCTCCGTTCGGGCGCGAAAGTTCATCCGCGTCGACCCAGTCAAGTATCGAGTCGACTACCAGCGCTATATCGACCTCCCCTTCAGAAAAAAGAATGGCAAACAGAAGCGAGAACCTTACAGGATCCTTTGCGAGGACGTTCAAATTCAGCTTCCTGTTTTCATCCTCTATCCTGTAGGATACGTACCCATCCCCCAGCGGAATGTTTTCCCTTCTGGTCGGCTCCAGTCGAATGTTTTCTTCGCTCCCTTTGCCAAAAACCAGACCGGCTTCCTCGGATTCAAAAGTGAAATCGTGCATACGCAGAATCTCCCCTATTCCGAGCTGTACCCCCGCGTACGCCAGATAATACGCCCCACGGTCCTCGCTGAAATTGGCAACAGCCCTCACATCCCCCTTAACGCTTGCCACCAGTTCGGAAGAGAGCACCGCAAGGAGTACCAGCAGCCAGATTACGATCGCAAGCGCGATCCCCTTTTGGTCCGATAAAATACGTCTCATCACCTGACCGCCACCACGTCCGCTCCGGTTTCATTGAACAGACGTATCTCCTGGGAGGGCCATACAAAAAAGCCGTCGCCCAGCACCTTTATCATTATCCTCACGCGCTCTGGAAATATGTTCGGCATATCCTCGCCGAAGCTCCCTTCAGGATTCAGATTGACTTCGCTCACCCATGAATATTCGGGCACTTCCTCTCTCTCCCCGACTCTTCGAGCCTCCGGCACCAGGTATTCGAAACTGAAATCGTCAATTTTCCCAAAACCTATTTCAATCGGCTCCCCCATTTCCATATCGGGTGTATAAATACTCCAGAAAGGGATTTCGAAAAAAAGAAATCCCTTCTCTTCGGGTCTGTAAACTATCCGTTGCAGATAAAGCCCCGACACGTTCGGTCCGGAAGCGAGCCTTGGCGACGGGGTCACATATGTGAGGGATGTTGAATTCCCAACGAAGGCTAGCCTTCGCGAATTATCGGCAGGGTCGTAGGCATAGACCTTCCTTGAGGTTTTTATCTCCCTGTTGAACATATTCACAGCTTCGGTTACCGAATAGTGCCCGTCTATTCTCCTTTCAGCGGCCTCCCAAACACGTATCGAGAGGTTGAATCCTTGAGAGAGTACCGCCACCATCCCGGCCAGAAGCGTAATGGCAATCATCAGCTCAAGCAGTGTAAACCCGCCGTCGCCCAACCTTTTCACTCAACCTCCACGACTGTCTTGAGAGTTGCGAGATCAACCGTTCTTAGCGAGGATCCTTCGTCCCAGTTCACCGAAACCGAAAGCCTGTATGTTGCTATCCTCCCGAGCTCGTTTATGCCCGCCTCTTCATCGCTATTGGTGTCAGTTTCTCTGAAATACTCCTCAACCTCCGATTCCCATCGGTAATCCTTGTTGTCCGGAAAAATCCCGCTCTCCCTCCCGGGCTGGAGCGCTGCTCCCGTCATCAGGAATTCGTTCATCTTTGCCTCCGCCAGCACGGAGGCGCGCGCGTAACCTTCCGCGTTTGTCACCGTCCGAAGCGAACCGCCAAAGACGCGGAATATCGACGCCACAGCTATGGCAAGAACGGTTACCGCGACAAGTATCTCTATAAGAGTGAAACCGTTTTCCCCTTTGCCGCGGAATAACATTATCCTGCTTCCCCTCTCCCTGATTTCACGGATGTCAACTTTACCCGGCCCGAGATCGGGTCAATGGAGATTATCCACCCTGCTCCGTTTTCCGACTGCCCCGCGCCGGAGGGGATCACATAAAAAAGTCCCCCGGAAGATGCCCCAACCGGATGGAAATTGACATAGGCCTTCACTACCTGCTCTCCCCCCTGCCATAGCGTTACGTTTTCAGGGATGAGTTCGACAGGTGTGATAGCCACCTCTGTTTCACCGCTTTCCCTGTCGGCATCACGCACGGCAAAAACCTTCCGGTTCTCTCCGTCCAGTATCACCGTAAGAGGGATTTTCTCGGATACCGACATTAATCGTGATGCGCGAATCGCCGAAGCGATCTTGCCGGCAGAGGCTCGTATCTCGGCCTTTTCGAGCGATGACTGGAAACGCGGCACCCCAAGACCCGCCACCATGGCGATGATGAACATGACTATCAGGATTTCAAATATTGAAAAGCCCTGATTAAACCTGCAGTTTCCCATCGCCCCCATTATAGAGAAGTCATCGATGGAAAGGGATAGCGATGTTTCCGGTTCCTAATTTCTCTTTTGAAGGTTTTGCACATTCACAAGTATCCGAGGATCCTTGGGGGAGAGATTCAGGGCGTTCTTGAACGCCTTTTCGGCATCATCGAATTTCTCCTGAACCTGATATAGAAGGCCAAGATTGAAATAGGCCTTTGTGAACGACGGGTAGATCCTGATAGCTTCCCTGTATTCAGATTCAGCGGCGGCGTATTTCTCCAATCTCCTGTAGAGAACGCCAAGATTGTTGCGCACAAATGGATTTTCCGGGTCAAATTGTACGGCAATCTTGTATATCTCTTCAGCCTTTTCATAATCGCTCAAGTTGAGAAGATAGACGTTGGCGATATTGAAATAGGACCACGGGTATGCATCGTTTACCAGGCATGCTTCCGTATACTTCTTCAACGCCCAGTCCATTTTCCCCAATTTCTCATAAATGGTTCCAAGCCTGTTGAGCAACGCCGCTCTTACCATGGTGTCCTTCGGGTTCATATTGAGTCCCTTAAAAACATCCTCAACCGCCAAATCGTTCCTCCCCTTGCGCCATTCCTGCGTGGCGCGGAGAAGAAAATCTTCGGGTGAACAGGAATCCTCGGAGCGGGTTATGACCTCTTCGTAAAGGGCTGTAGCTCTAACCGCTTCATCCGGAGTCAATTCGTCGTTTGAAAGCGTCACTGCCAGGTGTTTCTCCGATTTGCTGTACCCGGGCCACATCTGCCGCGAATCGACAAGTGAGACAATTTTTCCGCCAATCTTCAGCGGATCAAGGAGAGACAGAACCACCAGCAACAGGCCGCAAGTTATGAGAATTGCCATCAGCAAAAACTCCTCTTCTCCTGCGAGATATATCCCAAAGCCAAAAAGGACCAGGGAAAGAAAAATAACTGCTGTGCGTACGATTATATTTTCCACTTGAGTTTATTGCCTCATTCAGATGATGCCTCAATTACAGTTAAACTGGATATTACTATTTTACCAATTTTCCCCGTCAGACAAAATCCGGCAGAAAATGGGGATATGAAAATCCCCATTTTTTTCAGGAGTGCGCCAAGACAACGCAAATTAGGGAAAATAGGCGCCCCGATGGGGCAAACGCAGAAGCCCGCGCTAACAGAAAGTCAGACGTCGAGCTCGAAACCTGCCGCGTTCTCCGTAATGAACCGGAAGCGTGGCTCAGGATCCTTCCCCATCAGATCCTTAAAGACGGAATCGGTATCCTCTTCATCGACAAGCTCAACGCGAAGAAGCGTTCTCCTGCTCTTGTCCATGGTTGTCTCCTTCAGAACGCTTGCTGGCATTTCACCAAGCCCTTTATAACGGGATATCTCAACTCTTTTCCCTTTGAGTTTTGCGAGGTGCTTCTCCTTCTCATCGTCGTCAACCGCGTAGAGGACCTCTTTTCCGGCCGAGATCCTGTAGAGAGGAGGAACCGAAAGGTAGACATGCCCGAGCTGAACAAGCTTTTTCATATACCTGAAAAAGAACGTAAGCAACAGCGCGCTAATGTGCGCTCCATCCACGTCGGCGTCAGTCATTATGATTATCTTGCCGTATCTCAGCTTGTCCATATCAAGTTTGTCGCCGATGCCTGTCCCTATAGAGAGCGTGAGGGCGTTTATCTCGGCGTTGTTCGTGAGTTTCTCTCCGGACGCGTTCTCCACGTTAAGTATCTTTCCGCGCAGAGGGAGTATCGCCTGCGTTCTCCTGTCGCGGGCCTGTTTGCTGGAGCCGCCGGCGGAATCACCCTCGACAATAAAAATCTCGGTATCTGCCGGCTTTGTGGATGAGCAGTCGGCAAGCTTCCCCGGAAGAGTGAGCCTGTGGGAGATTATCCCCTTCCTGCGCACATCTTCCCTCGCCGCGCGCGAGGCCATCCTCGCCTTTGCCGAAAGCTCAACACGCGAGATAAGCCTGTCGGCGACCGAGGGGTTTTCTATGAGGTATTTTTCAAAAGCGGGGCGGATAACCGCTTCCACCTGTCCCGCAACTTCTGGATTGTTCAGCTTCTCTTTTGTCTGTCCCTGGAACTGCGGGTTTTCTATCAGTATCGATACTATCACCGCAAGCCCTTCCCTCACGTCGTCAACAATTATCGGGGTAGCCTTCCCTTTCGGTGCGCGCCTCTCCATTACGGCCCTTAGAGTTTTCGTCAGGGCGTTGCGCAATCCGGCCTCGTGCGTTCCACCATCCGAGGTGTTTATAGAGTTGCAGTAAGATTCGACTTTACTCTCCGTAGTTTCCGTCCACTGGAACGCGGCTTCGCAGTTGATAGGGTTTTTAGAACCGACGTAGAACGGATCAGGCAGTATCACTTTTTTGCCGTGGAGCACCTTCGCGAGATAATCCTTTATCCCGTTCTGAAAGAGGTATTCCTTCTCCGCCTTTGTTCGTTCATCCTTTACGGTGAGTTTCAGGCCGGAATTGATGAACGCCTTTGATTCCGCGCGGTCGCAAATAGATTTAAAACTGAAACTCGTCTTTTTGAATATCTTGCTGTCGGGATGGAAATATATCGACGTCCCACGTTTTCGCGTCGGCTTTCCCTTCTTCAGCTTTGATACCGGCTTTCCGCGTTCAAACGACTGAGACCATTCAAAGCCGTCGCGCCAGACGGTTACGTCCAGCCTTTCGCTAAGCGCGTTTACAACGGAGATACCGACGCCGTGAAGACCGCCCGAAGATGAATACGCCTTATTGTCGAATTTTCCACCAGCATGGAGCGTGGTCATGATCAGCTCAAGTGCCGGTTTTTTGAATTTTTTATGTATATCCACCGGAATTCCGCGCCCGTCATCGGTTATTGTGATGCCGCCTTCTTCCAGGATATTTATCTCAATGCTTTTGCAGTGTCCGTTGATCGCCTCGTCAACGGAGTTGTCCACAGCTTCCCATACAAGGTGGTGCAGGCCGTCGTCGCCAGTCCCGCCGATATACATCCCTGGCCTGGTGCGGACCGGATCGAGCCCCTCGAGTACCAGAATGTCTTCCGACGTATACCTAGTCAATCAACACCACCATCAGATTTTTTTTCAATCCTCCGTATGAACGGCCGGAGGTCGCCCTCTTGCCGATTTCAAGCTCGCCTACTTTGAAAAGCGAATCGCGCCCCGAATCGAATACGAGGCGTATCGTATCTTTCTTGTCAACGCACTTTACGGCAATCACCCGTTCCTTCCCTTTCAGCTTTATCAACTTTACCCCGGCCCCTGCGCCGGAAAGCACCGGCACTTCATCAAGCTTGAAAAGAAGCCCCTTGCCGCCGCTCCCTGCAACATAAATAAATTGTTTTTCAGCGTCAACGACGTCGAAAACCGCGTTATCACCCTTTACATTCGCGAATTTCTTCCCTGAACGATTGGTCTCCGCAAGTGAATCCTTGGCGAAACGGAAACCGGAGCCATTCTCGAACACGACAAAATATTCCCCCTTCACGTTCTCTTCCTTTGCGAGATGCGGGAGGTATGCGACCGAGACAAGCTTTTCGCCGTCGCCGAACTTGAAAAATGTCTGCAACGGTTCGCCGAAACCTGCCGTTTGAGGCATATCGTGGGCCTTTGTAACGTAAACCTTCCCAGCCGACGTGAAAAAACCTATATGCTCACTCGTATCCATAGGCATTACCCGGAGAAGCGAATCGCCATCCTTGAACCGGAGCTGTTCGGCGTTCGGCTCCTTCTTCATCCTGCGCACCCATCCGTTCTTGCTTATCACGACGAAACAATCTTCGTGATGGATGAAGTCTGCGGCTGTGTACTCCTCTTCCTCTACCGAGCTGGACTCAATGGCGGTTTTTCTTTTATCCCCATACTCTTTCTTTACTTCGAGAAGCTCCTTCTTTACCAGGTCCTTTATCTTTTTCTTCCCTCTAGAACCAAGAATGGACTCTATCTCTTCTTTTTCCTTTTTTAGATTCGCGGCCTCGGTTTTGATCCTGTCCACTTCCATAGACACCAGAGCCGACAGCCTGATATCCAGCACAGCTGTCACCTGCAGTTCGTCGAGCTTGAACTTCTTCTTCAGCCCATCCTTTGCCTCGTCGCGCGATTTCGATTTCCTGATTATCGCTATCGCGTCATCGAGGTTTTTCAGAACGGCAATAAGCGCCACCAGAATATGGAGCCGTTCGTTTATCCTGTTAAGCCTGAACTCAAGACGCTTCTGCGTCATATCCACCCGGAACTCGCCGAAGATGTTCAGTATCTCAACAAGCGACATCCTTCTTGGGGTGTTCGTGGTATCAAGGGCGGTCATGTTTATCGGGAAGCTGTACTCCATGTCGGTATATTTGTAGAGATAGGCCATGATCTTGCCGATATCGGCCTCGCCTTTAACCTCTATCACTATGCGAATATTCTCGTCCGATTCATCCCTTATGTCGTGAAGCGCGGGGATCTTCTTTTCGATAATTATCTGGGCGATTTTCTCTATCAGCTTGGCCTTGTTTACCGTGTACGGGATCGCGTGGATAATTATCTGCCTGTTGCCTCGCACATGAGTTTCGATCTTGTAGTCGCCGCGTATCTTTACGGTTCCGCGCCCTTCTTCATAGATGGAGCGGAGTTCTTTCTTTTCAATGAGCATCGTTGCGCCGGTCGGGAAATCCGGCCCTTTTATATATTTCAAAAGTTGATTGGTTTTAAGGGCAGGGTCGTCGATTACGGCGACAAGCGCGTCGACAACCTCCCCCATATTGTGCGGCGGTATGTTTGTCGCCATACCGACGGCAATTCCCGAAGAACCGTTTATAAGGAGGTTTGGTATCCTTGACGGAAGGAAAAGCGGTTCTTCAGTTGTAGAATCGTAATTCGGATGAAAAGGGACTGTCTCCTCGTCTATCTCCTTCAAAATCTCGATAGCAACCGGCGTTAGTTTCGCCTCGGTATACCTCATCGCCGCGGCGGAATCGCCGTCGATGGAGCCAAAATTCCCCTGACCGTCTATCAGCGGATAGCGAAGCGAAAACTCCTGCGCCATCCTTACCATTGTATCGTATGCCGCCTGGTCGCCGTGCGGATGGTATTTTCCGAGAACATCTCCAACGACAGCGGCGCTTTTCCGATGCTTGTTATCAGGGATGAGGCGCATTCTGTACATGGCGTACAGGATCCTGCGGTGAACAGGTTTCAATCCATCGCGTACATCGGGGAGCGCCCTCGACGCGATAGTGCTTATCGCGTACCAGAGAAATCTTTTTTTCAGCTCCGCCTTCAGGTCGATAGGGCGAATATTTTCGGTTTCTGTAAATTTCAGCTGTGTCATCGGCGAATAGCTTAACAGCTAACAAAGGCAAATAAACAGATTTTTTAATTTATTCCCTTTCAAAACCGGAACGGGGGAGAAATCAGACGATTATTTTTTCTTGGTCGGGGCCGGAGCTGAAGCCGGTTCCGGGGAGCTCTTCTTTACCTGCGGAGTTCTCCCTGTCCATACATCGGGATTGGCCACCCATCCTTTATCGCCGTCCGGATCTTCCACCTTGTACCATTTGCTGTTCGACTGCACCACTTTGAAAGTGTAATTTTTAGGCGCCTGAAAAAGCACCTGCGAATTTCCGCTCGGTTCCTTCATTACGTTGGTAGTATTCGCGGTTACGATCGCACCTACCTTTTTTTCCACCGTTGAATAATGGATCCAGCCAACGTCCCCTTCGACGTCGCGCACGATATACCAGAGCTGTTTCACTTCATCGGTAAATTTCGCCAGCACCTCCAGCGGCGTGTAAAGCCTTGGCTTCCAGAGAACAATGTACGATGTCGCCGGGCCATTCCTTATCTTGGCCTCAGGGTGGTTAACCATCACCGTTTCTGCCTCCGCGTATACGTACACGGGAGACAAAATGAGCAAGGCAACGAAAACCAGGGCAAATATCTTCCTGCCAATCATGAAACCTTTAAACCCCCATTCATTTCATCCATAGTACAAATCAGTGATAGTTTACCTTCATTATGCGCCGCCAGCAACATCCCCCTTGATTCTACCCCCATCAACTTCGCAGGCTTGAGATTTGTGACAACAACGACCCTTTTCCCGACAACCTCTTCAGGGGTATAGCTCTCCGCTATTCCAGCGACGATCTGCCTCTTTTCGGACCCAATATCGACCTGCAGTTTCAGCAATTTTTTCGATTTCGGCACGTTTTCCGCCTCCAAAACCACGCCTGTGCGAAGCTCCACTTTTCTGAAATCCTCGACATCGATCAATCCTTCGCCGCTTTTTTCGGCCTCTTTCTTGACTGCGGATCCGCCTATCATCAAAGCCTCCTTTATTTCCTCGGCTCTTTTCTCGTCGATACGGGGGAACAGCGCCTCCCCTTCCTTGACTGAGGTCCCACTTTCAAGACCGCCCCAGTCATCCGTGCCGTAATGCCCCTTTTCGATCCCTATATAGGAGAGGAGTGTGCGGGCGGTTGACGGCATGAACGGCATAAGAAGCCTTCCTATTATACGCAACGATTCCGCCGCTCCGTAGAGCACGGTATCCAGCTCCCCCCCCTTTGCCTCATTCTTTGCAAGGCTCCACGGCTCCATTTCTACGATGAACTTGTTCACCGTATCGCAAAGCGTAATGACCTCTTCCAGCGCCCTGTTAAACAGGGGAATTTTCAGATGCTCGGCGAAATTCCTTTCAGCCGATTCCGCTGAAAATTTCAACTTTTCCAGCATGTCCGGTTTCGAGCATGGCGGAACGATACCCCCTCTGTATTTGACTATCATTGAGAGTGTGCGCGACACGAGGTTGCCGAAGTTGTTGGCAAGGTCTACATTTATCCGGTTAATAAGCGCGTCGACGCTGAAATCGCCGTCCTGACCAAAAGGGACCTCCCTCATCAGGAAATAGCGGAACGGCTCGATACCGACCGCCTCAACAACTTTCATAGGTTCCACAACGTTACCGAGCGACTTGCTCATCTTTTTCCCCTCTACCGTCCACCACCCGTGGGCGAAAACGCGCTTCGGGAGCGGGAGCCCCATAGCCTTTAGCATCGTGCTCCAGTAGACAGTGTGTGTAATGAGAATATCCTTCCCGATGAGATGAAAATCCGCCGGCCAAATGCCGTTGAACCTGCTGTCGTCCTTTTTATACCCCGGAGCGGTGATGTAATTCTGCAGTGCGTCGAACCAGACATACGCGACAAACTCGGTGTCGAACGGGAGCTCTATCCCCCACGACATCCTCGTCTTGGGACGTGATATGCAAAGATCCTCAAGCTTCTTATCGAGATAGCCGAGCACCTCGTTTCGCCTTGTAAGCGGGCCGATGAAATCTTCGTTATCCTTGATATATTGAATGAGCCAATCCTGATATTTGCTCATCCTGAAAAAATAGTTCTTCTCTTCTATCTTTTCTACCTTCCTGCCGCAATCGGGACAGTTTCCGGCCACGAGGTCCTTTTCCGTCCAGAACCTTTCGTCGGGGACGCAGTACCACCCCTTGTAGGAATCGGAATATATCTCGCCCCTGTCGAAAAGTTCCTGCAAAACTTTCTGAACTATGCTCGTATGGCGCTTGTCGGTAGTCCTGATGAAATCGTCATTCGATATCTCAAGGTCTTTCCATAGCTTGCGGAATATCTCGCTGTGGAAATCGACATGCGCCTTCGTGTCCTGCCCCTTGTCTTTAGCGGCCTGATCCGCCTTCTGCCCATGCTCGTCGGTGCCTGTAAGGAAAAATGCTTCGCTCCCTTCAAGCCTCTGGTACCGAGCGAGCACATCCGCCGCGACCGTTGTATAGACATGCCCGATATGCGGCTTGTCGTTTACATAATAGATCGGCGTAGTTACGTAATATTTTTTATTCATCTGCTGGAGCGCGGCATCCCTTACTTTTTGTCTACCGGTGAATCTTCATCCGGGAAATCGTTATCATCGGTTTCCGTGTCCGCATCCGTTTCGGGCTCAGCCATTTCGGGGCGTCCGTGCTGGCCGCCTCCCCTCTGTTTATTTTTCTTCCCCGAGCCCTTCTGCTGCGGAGGGAAGAAGAGGCTCACTTCATCGGCGTTGAATGTCATCCGCTCTATTTCGCCTCCGAAATCGACGACGACCTGCTTTTTGAAATAATCGGACGAAATAACGCGCCCTCTCCCCTGCGGGGTCTTTACCGCTTTGCCCGGTTTTGGAACTATCTTTTGCATTTCGCGATAGAAATCGTTTTCGTAATTCAGACAGCACATCAGCCTGCCGCAAACTCCCGATATCTTCGCGGGGTTCAGGGAGAGCCCCTGATCCTTCGCCATCCTTATGGACACCGGCGCGAAATCGTCAAGGAAGGATGTACAGCAAAGCCCCTCGCCGCATATCCCGCAACCACCAAGCTTCTTCGCCTCGTCGCGTATCCCCACCTGCCTCATCTCAACCTTCAGGTCGAGCTCCGAAGCTATCGCTTTAACCATATCCCGGAAATCGACACGGTTATCGGCGGTGAAATAGAGTATCACCCGCTTCTCGTCGTATGTTACCTCAAGGTGGCCGAGCCTCATTTTCAGCTCGAACTCATCTATTTTTTTCCTGCCGAAACGGTATATCTCCGCTTCTTTCTCAAGTATCCGTTTCTCCTTTTCGAGGTCCTCGCTGGTCGCTTTCCTTATCACGTTCCTGAGGCGGTGACAGCACTTTCTCCCTACCGCCTTCATCCTCCCGCGGGAAACCTTCCCTATGCTAGGGCCATGCTCCGTGTCCACCACGCAGGTATCACCCACCTGAAGCGGAAGATGATTGCACCTGTAATCCTCCGGCTTGGCGGAGTGCCTGAAACTCACCCCTACGGTGAAATCGTTTTCTATCAATTCAGCCTGCAATTGGCTCTCCTTTCAAAATTATCGACTGCAAGTTCAACAGCGTCGATTCCATTAGCAATTGTACGTTAGGGTTATAGACCAGTGACGGCCCCCTGTCGATTACCGAGTAATACGCGTCAACAAGCCTTTCGGGGGGGATGGTTCCCAAAACCCGCAAGGCAGACGACATTCTATCAGATGATTGGGCCATTGTGCCTCTTGTCGCAAACCTGAGGATCTCGCCGATCCTGTGGAAAAGGAGGGGGATATCGTCGCGCCTCTCCCGCCACCTCTCTGCGACGCTGACGACATCCGACGGCCTCATCTCAAGGAGATGCGATAAAAGGTCGTTCGCCTCGCCGTCTATCCCCTTTTCATGCGCCATATCCCCAAGCGCCGCGCCGGGCCGCCCCTCGGAAAGGGTCGCCGCGGTCAATGCCTCTTCGCTTGAGAAGGAGCGCTCCACCTCCAGGAGTTTCGCCAGTTCGGTCGGCCTCATCGGAACGAACCTCACAACCCTGCATCGGGAGAGGATGGTCGGCAAAAGAGCGGAGGGGCTGGACGAGACAAGGATGATAACGGTGTTTTTCGGCGGCTCTTCGAGCGTTTTGAGGAACGCGTTCGCCGGCTCCTTCTTCATAGATTCGGGGGATTCCACGATTACAGCCTTCCACCCGCCGAAATACGATTTGAGCGAGACCGCGGAGATAAGCTCGCGCACCTGCTCTATCTTTATCGCCCTCCCCTTCAATGCGAGCCCCATCTCTTCCGGGTTCCTTATTATCTCGTGGAAGTTCTCGTTCTTGCTTTTCGATTCGGTGGGAATGACACCCATGAAATCGGGGTGCGTCCCTCCGTTGAACATCGCGCACGACTTGCATCCGCAATCTTTCAGACCGGGGGTCGCCTCCCGGCAGAGGATGGCACGCGCGAAGATCTTCGCTATCCCCATCTTCCCGGTCCCTTCCGGCCCGGCAAAAAGGTATGTGGATGCTATCTTTTTTCGCGCAAGATTTCGCGCGAGCACCTCTTTTGCCTTTGTCTGCCCGAGAACCTCTGAAAATATATTTTCCATCCGCGTATTGTATCCCGTTATCGGTAAAGGATAAATCCCCGTCTCCGTTTCTCAAGACACAGGCATTAGACACTGCTTCCGGCAAAATGGTAAATATCTACTTCTGCGCAAATTCTCACAGCACAGGCATTAGCCTCTCTTCCCCGCAAACCTGAAAACCATCCTGGTAGCACAGGCACTCTTGCCTGTGCTACCGGAGGGAAAGGGAAGAGTACCTACATGGATTGGAATTTAAAGGAAGTGGGGATGCTTCGCTATGGCCTGTGCTACCGGCAGGAAAATGTGTTACAGGAGGACTTTTATGAGTATAAAACCGCCGACGAGGAGAACAGCGAAAGCGACAGTGAGCAGCCAAAAATATTTTACGCTATCGGCGTAAATCATTACTTGACTGGCATGGAATAGCCCAACTGCAATTCGAACCAGAACTCGCTGTCGAGAAGCGAAGACGGATCGGTATTTTTTTGAGCCTGCTGGTAGAATAGCGACGGTTTTATGGAAAAGCTTGCCGTCTTGAGTTCGAAAAAGACTCCAGTCTTAATGTGGCTGACCCCTGCAGGCGCGCCGAAGCTGCCGGCACCGTCATCCCAGAAAGCTTCCGCCAGCGCAGTTCCTCCGATGTCAAAGAGAGAGAAGGGCATTTTCAAGCCAGCTTTCACCCATTGGCTGACGGGACTTGTTTCATTTACCGGTTTGCCGTATGCAAAACCCCAATAGAGAACGGGAGGCGTCTCTGCAAGCCCCTTGAGCAGGGCCGGATGCGTCACGTTGAGGAGGATTTCGTGGGTGTCCACACCTTCCAGGCGGAAGAATTGAAAGTAGGTGTAGCTTATGTCGTACTCTACGGATCCGGGCGAGCCATCCCAAAGCGCGCCGTAGATGCCACCGTAATAGTCGTGTTCGTCCCACGACGAACAAACGTCTCCAAAGGGATCAGCGCAGCCTTGAGCGGTGGAATACGACGACCATATGCCCGCGTAAAGCCCGTTAAAATCAAGAGAGACATCCGGCTGGAATGCAGGGTTGTCGTTCCAAATGTCGTATCCGCGCCAGATGTATTTTGAAGCGTAGGTCGCTTTAGCGGAAAGTGTGACAGTGGAAAACATCCCTCCATCTTCTGCCGCGGCCCTGGCCGGGGTTACGAGCAGGCACAGCACCAAAAGAATCAATGTTAAAACAGATCGCATGGCGTCCTCCCTATGAGTAACCAAGGTAGCGCTGAACACGCGGCATGAATTCACCCTTGGTAAATGGTTTGGTAACAAAATCATTTGCGCCGAGAGCGAAGACGCGGTTGCGTATATCAACTTCTTTGGCGTCGCCCCCGCTACTCGTTACGGATGTGACTGCAATGACTGGTATGCCATTGAAGAGCGGGTTCCGTTTGACCTCTTCGATAAGTTTAAAGCCGTCCATAACAGGCATGTTGAGATCGGTCACGACGAGGTGAGGAAGAGTGCGCCGCATTACTGCCAGCGCATCCTGCCCGTTTTCAGCTTCCAGGAAGTCAAGGCCGCTGATGTCGGAAAGCATATCTTTTATGACTTCGCGTTGAACCTCCATGTCGTCCACGAGCAAGGCAACTGCCCGTACCACGGGGAGAACGGCATAGAATACGGATCCCTTTCCATTTTGAGATTCTCCCTCAAGGATACCACCGTGCGCGGTCATTATTTCGCGGCAGTACTGCAAACCGAGGCCCGTGCCTTTTTCTCCGCCGGTGCCGGGAATGGAGGTTCGTATCTCGCCCTTGAAAATACGTTCGAGAGTTTCGGGCGGCATGCCTACACCAGTATCCCGTACGGCAATGGTTCCGGTTTTTTGAGGCGGGACGAAAAGCGTGACTGTATCCCCCTTGTTCGAAAACTTGATCGCGTTGCCGATGAGGTTATGGAGTACTTCTCCGTACAGAGTGTCGTCGGCGAAAAGGCGCATCGCGCGCGGAATTTCGTTCCGAATGGCTATCCCTTTCGCCTCTGCGTTGTAGGCAAGCGCGTTGATGTGCAATTCTGCGACGTGATAGGCGGAAAGAAAACGCTTAGAGAGGATGATTTTCCCGGTTTTAAGCCTGCTGAGATCTAGAAGCTTGTCGATAAGGTTCAACAGACCTTTGGCATTATCCATGGTCTTGTTGAGAATTTCCTTCCTCTTTGTTTCGTCAAGTTTGTATTTATCGTCCTGCTGCAGGATTTTCAGCATGGAATGGATGCCTCCAATGGGTGAGCGGAGGTCGTGTGAAACGAGGGAGACGAACTTGTCTTTAAGTACCGTAGCGCTTTCAGCCTCCTCCTTCGCGACGCGAAGCTTTTCCTCTGCGGCTTTGCGCGCGGATACGTCCCGCACAATGACGATTCGGACGTCCTTGCCTGCGTAATCAATGGAACGCGCCCGGCTTTCTACGAATATTGCGGTGCCGTCCTTTTTAACAAGGTTTACCTCAATCATCTTTTCCGAACGATCGGCGTATGTTTTCATGGCGGTTCCCTTGGACTCGGGGGAGACAAACGAGAAAATGTTTTTCCCAATGACTTCATCCCGCCCGTAATCGAGCAGCTGTATCATCTGGTGATTGGTATCGAGTATAACGCCTGCTTCATGAATGACAATGCCCTCGAAACCCGCGTCCGCGAGCTGTCGAAAACGGCTTTCGCTTTCCTGAACGGCTTTTTGAGCTTCCATGATTTCCGTGATGTCATAGAAGTTGAAAACCACCCCTCCGATTGCCTGGTTGTCGGGATATCCCGATGCTACTGCCGCGAAAGTGAGGATGTTCCCGTCCCGGTGGCGGAAGCGGAACTCGCGCCCATGCGGTGTTCCGGGATTATGCAGCGCCTTTTCAGTAAGTTGGTCGATTGCGGCAATATCGTCTGGGTGAATGATGTCGAAACGTGCCGCGTGCAACTCATCAGGCTGATAGCCGAGAATTTTCTCTACTGTAGGGCTAATGTACCTGAAATCGCCGTTTGGCGCGACTACGATAACCATTTCATTGAGGTTTTCAATAAGTGCCCTGAACCACTCTTCGCTACGGCGCAGTTCCTTGGTGCGAGCGTGGAAGAGTTTTTCCATTGCCCGGTTTAACTGCCCCAATTCGTCTTCGTTCGCCTTGAGCGCCAGGACGATGTCTGCTGAATTTGCCGGCCCCTGCCGGTCAGAAATTGCAGAAGCTGCCTCTTCGACCTTCCGCGTGGTCAAGAGTATGGGGTGCGTGACAATACGTTTCATCGCGGTATAGATGGCGGCCACAAGGACGGTTTCAAGCACAAACAAGGCAACGATTATCTGGCGGAGCGCTTCTTCCACGGCTTCGCGCGCTCTCGCGTCGCTGAAGTAGAACTCCACGCGTCCTATTTTTTCCCCTTCCTTGAGAATATCGGATTTGATGGTACTGTAAAAACTGCCGGAAGGCTGAATCGTCAGATCTGATACTGCGTTTTCTGCTCCCAATACCCTGCCTACGAACAGACTCTCATGATTGTCTTCCGTTTGGAATATGAGAATGGCTTCCAGGCCGTTGTACCTGTCGGCAAGGCGGAAGTCCGCTATCTCGCGAACCCTTTTGTCATCGAAATTGTAGACGGGGTCGCTGATGGTAAGCAGGGTATCCTCGACCAGCGATGAGATGGACGAATCCAAGTGGTTATATTCCTTTACCTTGATAGTACGATACTGCAGAATGCCGAAAAAGGCCTGTATGACGAGGACTACAAAAATCGTGACAGCGAGTATTTTTGCGCTGAAAGTGCCTTTCAATATTTTCATGACTAAGGCTGCGTATACCCGAAGCGCAGGTAGATATCCCTGTATTCTCCGTCACTTTTCATGGCGTCGAGCGCGCCCTGCCATTCGGCGATCACCTTGTCGGGCGTAGAAC
>JAOUMJ010000028.1 GCA_029881495.1 Nitrospinota bacterium
CGTAGGGCCGGGGGATCTTATAATCGGCGCCGACAGCCATACCTGCACCTACGGGGCGCTTGGAGCCTTTGCCGCGGGGGTAGGGAGTACCGACCTGGCCGCCGCCATGGTTACCGGCGAAGCGTGGTACAAGGTCCCGGAAGCTATCCGCTTCACCCTAAAAGGGAAGCTTGGAAAGTGGGTAGGGGGTAAAGACGTTATCCTGAATATCATCGGTAAAATCGGCGTTGACGGCGCCCTTTACAAAAGCATGGAATTTGTCGGCGATATGATAGGGAGCCTCCCGATGGACGATAGGTTCACTATCGCCAATATGGCCGTGGAGGCCGGCGCGAAGAACGGGATCTTCCATGTGGATGAAAAGACCGATGCCTACATAAAAGGGAGGTTCCAGCGTGAGCCGAAAGTATTCAAATCCGACCCTGACGCGAAGTACGTTCAGGAGATCGAGATAGACGGAGCAAAACTCGAACCTCAGGTGGCATTCCCGCACCTCCCGTCCAATACAAGGGGTATCTCCGAAGCTGGCAATGTGAAGGTTGACCAGGTTGTCGTAGGCTCCTGCACAAATGGACGCTACTCCGACCTTGAAATGGTGGCAGGGATACTGAAAGGGAAGAAGGTAGCCAAAGGCCTACGGATGATCATCATCCCGGCAACCCCGCTCATTTATAGCCAGGCCCTTAAAAACGGCCTTCTGGAGATATTTACAAACGCAGGGGCTGTCGTCTCCACCCCGACTTGCGGGCCGTGTCTCGGAGGCTATATGGGCATCCTTGCGGACGGCGAAAAGGCGCTAACCACCACGAACCGCAATTTCGTAGGGAGGATGGGTTCCACAAAGAGCGAGGTATATCTTGCGGGCCCCCCCGTGGCGGCCGCGACTGCGATTACCGGAAAAATATCATCCCCAGAGGAGGTAGTTTGATATGACGATGAAGGGAAAAGCTCACCTTTTTGGTGACGATATAAATACGGACGAGATAATACCGGCGAGGTACCTGAATACCTCCGACCCGGCAGAGCTTGCGAAGCACGTTATGGAAGACGCCGACGCTGATTTCCCGAAGAAGATCGCGAAAGGCGACATTATCGTCGCCAAAAAGAACTTCGGGTGCGGTTCAAGCAGGGAGCATGCGCCGATAGCGATAAAGGCGGCAGGCCTCTCCTGTGTCATTGCCAAGTCGTTCGCGCGCATTTTCTACCGAAACGCCTTCAACATGGGGCTCCCGATATTCGAATCGGATGAAGCGGTGGAAAAGATCAAGGCTGGTGACCAGCTGGAGGTCGATATGTCGAGCGGAAAGATAAAGAACCTCACCAAGGGAGAGGAGTACCAGGCGGGGGCCGTACCCCCGTTCATGCAGGAGCTGATAAATGCCGGAGGCCTTATGGAATCGGTCAAGAAGAAAATAGGAGGCAAATAAATGCCGTTGATAGCGATATGCGGAGGCGACGGGATCGGCCCGGAGGTTACCACCGAAGCGGTTAAGGTACTAAAGGCGGTCGACGAGAAATACAAATTCGGCTTTAAGTTTGTGGATGCCCCTGTCGGAGGCTCGGCCTACGACAAGTTCGGCACGCCCCTCCCCCCTGAAAGCCTGGAGACAGCCAAAAAGGCGGATGCCGTTTTCCTCGGCGCCGTAGGCGGGCCGAAATGGGAGAGCCTCGATTACTCCGTAAGGCCGGAGCGCGCACTCCTGGGATTACGCTCGGAGCTTGACCTGTTTGCGAATCTCCGCCCGGCGAAACTCTTCGCACCTCTGGTTGACGCTTCGACGCTGAAGCGCGAAGTAGTGGAAGGGGTAGACATGCTGGTGGTTCGCGAGCTTTGCGGAGGGATATATTTCGGGAAACCGCGCGGTGTGGAGGATTTCGAAGGGGGGAAGCGGGGCATTAACACCCTTGTCTATACCACCCCGGAGATAGTGAGAATTGCGCGGGTTGCGTTTGAGGCGGCCCGAAAACGGCGCGGGAAGGTCTGCTCCGTGGACAAGGCGAACGTCCTGGAATGCACCGAGCTTTGGCGCAACGTCGTCATCGAGGTCCACAAAGACTACAAGGATGTGGAGCTTTCCCATATGTATGTCGATAACGCGACCATGCAGCTGATAAGGAACCCAAAGCAGTTCGACGTTATAGTGACAACCAACATGTTCGGCGATATCCTGAGCGACGCGGCAGCAATGCTTACCGGTTCCATCGGGATGCTCCCAAGCGCCTCCCTGTCGGGCAAGAAAGGGATGTACGAACCGGTCCATGGAAGCGCCCCGGATATAGCGGGGAAGGGGATAGCAAACCCCCTGGCGGCGATCCTTTCAGCGGGGATGATGCTTACATACAGCTTCGACAAGCCTGAAGCGGAAGCGGAAATAGAAAAAGCGGTGGCATCGGCGCTGGATGAAGGGTATCGCTGTGCCGATATATTTTCCGGGGGGACAAAGAAGATATCTACCGCTGAAATGGGCGATTTGATAGTGAAAAAGCTAAAAGGAAATTGAAATGAAAAAAAAGAAAGAGTTTAACGTCGCGGTAGTCGGCGCTACCGGCGCGGTCGGCAACGAGATGGTCAAAACTCTCGAAGCGCGCGACTTCCCGGTGAAATCGCTTCGGCTCCTCGCCTCTGCGAAGTCGGTCGGCAAGACCATGCAGTTCAGGAAACATGATTATGACGTTGAAGAGCTGGATGAAGGCTCCTTTGAGGGGATAGATATCGCCCTTTTCAGCGCCGGGGGTTCCGTATCGAAAGAATTCGCCCCGGTTGCCGTGAGGGCAGGCGCGACAGTGATAGACAACTCCTCGGCATGGAGGATGGACGACAGCGTGCCGCTCGTGGTGCCGGAGGTGAACGCCGATTCGATCGCCTGGCACAAGGGGATAATTGCCAATCCGAACTGCTCTACCATCCAGATGGTAGTGGTGCTGAATCCCCTGCATAAAAAGGTGAAGATCAAGAGGATAGTTGTATCTACCTACCAGTCGGTTTCAGGGACCGGGCAGAAGGCGGTCGACGAATTAAGCCAGCAGGTGAGGGATATCTTTTCCATGAAGCCCGCAACCCACAAGGTCTACCCGCATCAGATAGCATTCAACTGTCTCCCCCACATAGACGTGTTTACCGAAAGCGGTTACACCAAGGAGGAGATAAAGATGGTGAACGAGACGAAGAAGATAATGGGGGATAACTCCATTGAGGTCTCGGCGACCTGCGTGCGCGTTCCGGTCTTTTACAGCCATTCGGAATCGGTGAACGTGGAGTTCACCGGGCCGATGTCGCCGGAGTACGCCCGCGACATCCTCGCGATTGCGCCGGGTGTTGGCGTTCTGGATATTCCGGCGGACAATGTCTACCCGCTGGCAATCCAGGCCGCGGGCGAGGACGAGTCATTCGTCGGGAGGATAAGGAAGGACCCGACTGTTCCGCACGGTCTCAACATGTGGATAGTTTCGGACAACATCCGTAAGGGAGCCGCCCTCAACGCCGTCCAGATAGCCGAACTCCTTTAATCCGGTGATATCTTTATCAGCCAGGCCAGGTTCGATGGCACCAAGCGTGGATATTCACAGAAATATTTTCTACACTGCTTCCGCATTATCGTATTTGCGATAGTAGAAGTAGCTCAATGAAAGTATCAGAATGGAAGAGAGAAGAAATGCGAACCTCTGGAAGATAATGAATGAAGCCGCATCCTGGTTTGATACACCCGAAAAAACGAGAATACCGAACCAGCCCCATTCCAGTATTCCAAGACTCCCCGGTGTAAAGCCGATTAGTCCAGCGATAAATATCGTAGGGGCGCATATGAGCAACAGAAGCAAAGAAATGTCAATATTGAACGCAAGAGCTACAAAATAGCTTCTTGTCACAAGAACAAGGAATTTTAGCAAGCTCAGGTAATAGAGCTTTTTGCCAGTAGATGCGGAAATGGTTTTTGATTCTGTGTCCATCGTCAGGAAGGACGGTCTGTTCTTCCGGGATGTCATCGTGCATGCGATCTCTATAAGTTTTTCATATGAAAAGAGGATGATGTTGTAAATGAAAAGCGGTTTTACCGAAAATGCTGCGAAAGAAATCATCGAAAGCAGGGCCATGGCCATTGCCAGCTCTTTCATTTCGAATTTGCCGGTCAGGAACATTGTCGAAGGGATAATGAATAAAAATAGAATGAAGAGGTCCATCAGCTGATCGAGCAGAACCGAGTATGCCCCAGCGCTAAGTGGTATGTTTTTATTAATCTTCAATGAGAGCGACCTTACTCCAAGCGAACTCAGGTTTTGAGACACAAAAAAACCGGATGTAATCCCGAGCGCGGAATAATAGAAGAAAAAACCACGTCCGAAATCTCTTGCTCCTGTTTGGTCATAAATGATGCTTTTCCATTTTTCAGCGGTTATTAAAAAGACAATAGCAGTTAATACAATGATCCCTAACAATGGGAGTATCGAGATGGATGTCGATTTGCGGATTATCTCGTCAATTCCTACGTCGGAAAATACGATGACTGATATGAACAGGGCTATACCTGTCACGAAAAGGAGGATGCTTTTTACGGTAGCTTTAAATTTGTCCACTGCTTAATTTCGGGATTTGCTGTGATACTCGTTCATCATATTAATCTATTGCCCGCAAGGTCGAGTTTTTTCACCGCTGGCAGTACATTCCCATTATCGCCGCACGAGACCTCCAAGATCAGTAAATCCTCATCCAGGCAGCTTACTATAACGCCTTCGCCGGACTTGCCAAGGATTTCTCCTGGAATCCTATCGCTCTTGTTTCCTGTCAATTTTGACTTCAGGACAACAATTTTTTCATTTTCAAGGTATGTAAAGGCGCCGGGTAATGAGGGGCCGTTTAGGGCTCTTATGAAATTGTATATCTGCCGGGCGGACATGGTTTCCCAGAAAATTCTGCTGTCTTCGGGATACCGTTTCTTGTAATAACTCCCATCGGATGAATTCTGTTTTTCTCTCTTTATCCTTTCGTTGGCGATATCTTCCAACGTATTAACGAGCAGGCGCGGGAAGATTTCCAGCGTTTTTACATAGATGTCGCCAGCGGTATCTTCAGAGCCAATCTCATATGTTTCCTGTACAATGATGTCTCCAGTATCAATTCCTTCATCGACGAATATTATCGCGCAACCCCCCTTTTTCTCATCATTGATGATTTGCCAATTGATAGGTGAGCCGCCTCTGTATTTAGGAAGTAATCCACCATGCAGGTTGATCGTTCCAAGTCTGGGAATTGACAGTATCTCCTTTTTAAGTATTTTTCCGTAACCTGACAATATCATTAAGTCGGGTTGCTTTGAGCTTATCTCATCGATGAATGGGGATTTATTCACGCTGGCAGGAGCGTATACGGGAAGGTTCAGGCTGATGGCAAACCTGCGGATAAGATTATTTTCAAGTTCCGATGCGGGGGCAGGGTGTACTACAACTGCCTCCGGTAAATACCCATTTTGGCAAATTTCCTCAAGGCAACGTAAACCGCGTTCGCCGTTGCCGAAATATATCGTCTTCATCTGTTTGCTGTATATCCGTGGTTGGTTGTGCTACATGTAACCGAGATCCTTAAGCCTTTTCGAAATATCTTCCTTCTCCTCTTTTGAATAAATGTCCTGACCTTTTGGAGTCTTGGGTATCGAGGGTGTATCATCAACTTTGTCTGTTTCAGGTGTTTCATTTATCTGATTCTCGAAAATTTCTTTGATTATCCTTCCGTCTATTCCCTTTGGTACTGGGATGCCGAGTATTTTTAGTACGGTCGGGAAAACATCCTCGTCCTTTAGGTTTTGAAGATGTTGTGATTTTTTTATTCCATCACCTTTGCAGATGAATATACCGGAGTGATTGTGATGACCAGTAATGGCAAACGTATCGGTAATGGATCTATTTGAGTTGAAATCTAGGGTACCCAAAGCCTTGTATTCATAATTTTTTGTGTAAAAAAGGATGTCTTGTGCGGAATCGGTATAGTCTCCTGTGTAGATATCGTGCTTCAAGAAAACCTTGTCCACGATTCGTTCATCGCCTTTTTCATTTGTCAGCTCCAGCAGGTCGTTTTTGAGTCTTTCAAGGATATCCTTATCATTAATGGCACTTTTGTTGTTTCTTTTCCTGTTTAGGAATATCTGGGAAAAATTCCCCTTCGCAAATGCTATAGTCTCATTCCAGTTTACGTCACTGAAAGAGAGAAACACGAAGCCTATCAATTTATTGTAGGAGGTGCTTAGCATGGGCATTCCCTGTTTGAATATGAAGAACCTGTTTGCAAGTTTATACATATTTTCCGGTGTAAAGCCGATATCGAACAGTATCTTCTTGATGCGAACCTTGGGCGTTTCCAGTAATCGTATATATCCTTTTTGCAGCAGCCATGTATTCAGGTGCACGAAACCTGCAAGCCCCGAAAGGCCATGGTCAGACACGAAAAGTACAACAGATCGCTCGATGACCTTTAAGTAGATGTTTTGAATGGTGCTGTCCAGTTTTTTAAAGTATTCAAGAATTGCGGGCATATATCTGTCATGTAGGGAGCGGTTGAATTTCGGGTGCTCATCATCCAAAATGTGAAGCATCGAATGCTGGATATGGTCCAATGACCAGAAGTAGAGAATAAAGAGGTCCCAGTCGAGCCTATTGTCGATATATTCGAAGGCTTTCATTTTGTATTCCAGTTCCTCAAAGTAATCGTTCAAAACCGCGTCAATCCTGTTGTCAGCGTATGTAACGTTGTTAAATATCTTGAACCTGCCAATATCACTTTCCATCACTTCAATAAAATTTTCTGGATATGCATACGCGTTCGATCTGCGAGGGGTGAAAATATGATCGGATACGATAATCCCGTTGACGGGATGTACCGGGTAGGTGATAGGCTGATTAAGAATGACTACCTTTTTCCCGGCCTTGCCGGCGTGATCCCACAACATTTTACCATCGACGAAGCTGGAATTGATCGGGTTAAAGTTCCCGTTGGCGTCCTGAAGGATAAAATCGAAAATTCCATGTTTCCCTGGGTTCAGGCCGGAGAATATTGAGGTCCAAGCTGTCGGAGTAAGTGGAGGGTTTGTGCTTTCAAGCTCTCCTTTGGAACCGGATTCCATCAATTTGGATAGAAAAGGGATCACATTATACTTTTGTATCTTCTCAAGAAGGCTAAAGCTGGCACCATCAAGTGAAAAGATGAAAGCTTTCCTTTTAAAAGGTCTAATCTCTTCAGTCATTCTGCCCTTTCAGCAAATCGAAATAATTGTTTTGTAAAAAATCTTCCTGGCAGGAGACATCACCGAATCCCCCGGGAACTCTGATCTGCGAAATACCATCAGCCTCTATATTCTCGTTCCGAATTGTATCGTAATACTGTCCCAGCGTGGTGAATTTATAGCCCGCGGATAGAAGTTCATCTACCGTGTTCTTGAAAAGTTCCCTTTCAAGCAGACCTTCGTAATAACCATGTATGACGAGCATATTATAGCTTTTATCAAGACATCCTTTTATTGTTTGTGGAATGCTTTTTTTTGGGATGCCGTATTGAACCAGTTCGTGTATGGCTGGCAAGGAGATAGGCAGTTCGACGACATTTTTTTCCTTGCCGGAAAATTTTGGTAGAAAAGGTTTGTTCCCGCGCACGTTCGAGGAATATTTAATATTCATGTTTTCCATGATGTCGTATAAAGGCTCTACGGTTCGCCAATTCGGAGAACCCCAAAGCGAACTGTTGGTACCAAATATTTTATGATATTCGTTATTTGCCCTCGCAAATTCTTTTAACACGCCTTCAGAATTCAGAAGTTTCCAGTTATCAGCCCACCAAGAGTGGTCGTAACCATGCAGTCCCAGTTCATGCCCGCGCGCCTGGATATCTTTAAGTATGTCTGGATTATCCTTTCCGACATGACTGACCGGAAGGAGTTTTCCCCTCAGCAGGAAAAGCGGACCAAAGGCCCATATCATTTTGAGCGGATTCATGCTTATTAATCTTTTGATATAGCCTTTTTTCCCTATCCTTTTTCCATGTGACGAGACTGTGTCCGGCCCCATAACTGAAAAAAAGGTGGCTTTAATGCCGTTCTTGTCGAAATAATCAAGGAGCCATGGAACCCCCTTCCTTATGCAGAATGAAAAGTCTATATCAACTCTTAGCAATATATTCATGCTATTCATCCTGTTTTACGGCTTGAACAATATAGAAATTGAATGCAGGAACATAAACACCGAGCTTGTTGAAAGGGTAATGTTTGGCTATTCTCTTGAGAAGCGCAGAATCGAGTTGTGAGGCGAGAAACGATATTGAATAGTAGGGAAATACTCGTTTAAAGGTTATGGTGCGAAAACCACATTTTTCCAGAACCGTTTTTATCCCTGTTCTGGTTGGAGCGCAGGTGATATGAACCCCTTTCTTTCTTTTTCTATATGTGTATATGCTGAAGATGCTGTTCATGTCGAGAAAATCCAGGAAGAGGGAGCCTCCAGGTTTCAATAGATGAAAGACTTTTCTGTAAACCTCTTCCGGTTCACGGAAATTCATGGAGGTCCCCCAAGTGAAAACGATATTGTAGGAACTTTTATCAAACGTGAGATCTTCAAAAAGCCCCAAAAACACCTTCATGCCAAAATTGTTCCTCGCGTGGTTTGCCATGTCAATCGAAGGTTCGACACCGGAAATATCGATTCTGTTATTAATGAAAGGGACTGCCGAGAATCCTGCCCCTGAGCCTATCTCCAATACCTTGATGTTCTGCAAAATTTCAAAGCGAGTACTTTTGGCCATAAGGTGGTACCGCCTGGCGGCTTCACGCATATACTGTGATTCCTGTTCGGAATAAGAAGAATAGATATATTCATCCTTATCGTCGGTTCCCCAATACGCCTTGCTGTTGTAGACTGCGGAGAGTGAATCAAATGTTAATAGCGGATTTTGGAAAATCGCTCCGCAATATTTACACCGGTCATATGACACTTTGTTTACTTTGAATTCGGCAAAATATGCAAATGAATGCTCTTTGCTCCCGCAAAGAGGACATTTTCTTTTTTCGCTTTCCACATGGATCGCAAAACTATCCTTATGGGTGGTTGTCATTTCCCCAGTTCTCCACGGATAAACGGCCCGATAAGGTTGGCAATTCCTTCAGGGAGGTAGTTGCGCCAGATGTGCGAGAAAAGTTCTATCTTCCTGTTTCTTGGGTCTATATAGTCCTTTGTTTTTCCTTTTATGATGTAATGAACTTCTATCGGTTCATATTTTGTCCACTTCTGTTTGTAATTCCATACTCCTGTTCCTTCACGGGAAACACCAAAGTCGAAATAGCGTACGCCTTTATTTTTAGCGCTCTTTATGGCATTCATGAAAAGGTAGGTTGTTGCATTTAGGTTTTTAAGGTTTTCATAGCTTGCGCCGGCGAAATACCTGGCGCAGTAATTTGTTTGGTCTGTAAGTACGAGAATAGATGCAACAAGTTTGCCGTCAAGAAGTGCGTGATGAAATTCGGCGTTCTCTCCCAGCAGCTTTGAAATATTCTCGAAAAAAGCCCTGGAATGAGGAGGTGTGCCGAGGTTTTTCATTGTGTGCCTGTGCATCGCGTAATATTCATTGATCATTTTTCCAGGGCCGGAATCTATCCGGATTGGTCTGTTCTTTTTTAATATGCGCTTTATATTATGATGTAAATTGCCTTGCAGGCTTTCGAGGCTTTGCGACAGGTCGATTCTGAATGTATAGTTACGGTAGATCGTATCGTAATTGAATTTTTTCGCTTCCTCAGCAACATGCTTGCTGACACCTTTCAACTCAACGTAATCCAGTTTTTCGTTCATCAATGTTTCATCGACGAACAAGAAAAAATTTTCAATTTGCTTGATATTGCAAGTGGATGATACAGGGCCTGCCTCGTCGCTGAACGGGAGCGACAGGAGAAACCTTTTTCGTAGTATACGGTTGTTGACAATCATTCCAGGAGCGAGAATCCCAAGGTCTGAACCATATCCATACGACATATCATGATATCCGTAGGTCTTGGCTAATATCTCCTTCCATTCTTCGCTGTGGTAAACGGTTATTTCATTTCCGTGCATATTTTACGAACCCATATGTTGCTTGTGCCATAGCGAAAAGCAAAGGAGAGAGAACAGCTTGAAACTGTTATTATCTTTTGCGTCAAGATGTCTTTCAAACAATCTTTTTATTTCCCCGATATCAAAGTGCTCTGCCATGGTGTCGCTATACAGGTGTTCCTCTATATAACTCCTGTAATTATCCTCTTTCAGAAAATGCAGTGGCGTCACAAGACCAGATTTCTTTCTTCCGGTAATATAATCTGGAAGACGTCCCTTATATGCCTTTCTAAGGCATTGCTTCGTTTTTCCATTTGCAAGTTTTTTGTTGAACGGGATCGAAAAAGAGAACTCGGCAAATCTTTTGGTGAGAAAAGGTGGCCTGACCTCAAGGGAAAAAGCCATGCTAATTTGGTCTACTTCCATATTGGCGTTATCTACCAGAAATCTGTAGAAATCGGCATAAAGGGTTTGATCCTCGAAGTTCAAACGCCCATTTGAAGCGTTGAAAAGACTTTCGTAACTATGATATGTGTTTTCCATCAAGGTCGCGCTGTCGCAAAAGGCACTGTTAAGAATTCTGCCCTTTTCATCATCTGTGAAAATGGTTCTCCACCAATAATGACTCTTTTCCCTGTGGTAAAGTGAACCCTGCGTGAATTTTTTTGCGAAATAATCGAAAGAGTATTTTCCATCGCTTACGGGGAGCATTTCGGCAAAAATGTTGGCCAGTTTCCTTGCCGGCAAAGGCAAAAGGCCGAAAACATGCCTGTATTTATCCGCCTTGTATGTGGGGTACCCTGCAAATAGTTCGTCGTTGCCTGAACCCATCAAGGTGACCTTGTATTTTTCCGATACTTTCTTGAAGTAAAAATGTTCTGCAATTATGCAGGGATTGGCGTTAAGGGAATCCAGGCTGTATACCAGTTCTTCCAATACACCGATAAGACTGGTGTCCGGCATCATTATCAAATCATTCTGGAATCCGTTCTCAATGGCAAATCTGTTAGCCTCCTCGCCTTCATCGTAAGATTTGTCGTTAAATCCTATGCTCACCGTTCCGACATCCGATCTACCAAATTTTTTCAACTCATGCAGTATTATCGATGAATCCAGCCCAGAACTGAGCAGGAGGCTTACCGGGACATCGGAATAGAGAGAGTCGCGGACGGCAACCGATATTTCCTCGCGCAGTGCTTCCTCGAGCTCTTCCTGGCTGCCGAAGCACGCTGTTTTTCCGGCTGAATGGAGGAGATCCCAATGTTTTACCTGTTGAAACTTCTCAGGGGTCTGGAAAATCATGTAAGTTCCTGCTGGTACCTGGTAAACGCCATTTATGATAGTACGAGGCGAAGGGACGTAAAAGAGTGACAGGAAGTCGTATAGCGCCTGCTTATCAACTTTTTTTTCAACAAGGCCTGACGCAAGAAGTCCTTTTATTTCCGATGAAAAGACCACCTTCCCACGGTTTGCGCAATAAAAAACCGGCTTTACGCCGCACGCATCCCGGGCAAGAAGCAGTTTTTTTTCTTTTACATCCCATATTCCCAGTCCGAACATCCCTTCCAGTTTGTTAAAAAGCGATTCCCCCCACTCTTCATATCCATGAACAAGGATTTCAGTGTCCGTTGTGGATATGAATTTATGTCCCAGGGATTTTAATTTTCCCCGTATCTCAAGATGGTTATATATTTCACCATTAAATGTTACCCAAACGGTGCCGTCCTCATTTCCCATAGGCTGTTTGCCTGCTTCCGTAAGGTCTATTATCGACAACCTTCGATGTCCGAGGACTATGTTATCGTCGGTGTAGATCCCTTCTCCATCCGGTCCGCGGTGACGCAAAATATCGTTCATGCGTTTAATATTGGGGACATTCGCTTTCGCATTCCCTGGGGCAAATATCCCGTTTATTCCGCACATATCTGTTTAGATAAATGTCCTTTCGTGGCTCGAGCTTTCATAACAGTATTCGCAGGTGGGATTGAACGGGAACTTATCAGTAAAATATTTTCTATGACTGAGAAAATACTTTTTATTCCAGAATTGATCGTCGGAGAGGTTGCCAAACTTCCTGTCGGGAGGGACTATGCTGGAGCAAGGAGCTAAAATTCCATTTTTGCCGACAAAGACAACTGTGTATAGATCGTAGCAAAAACGTTCCTTGATGTTTCTTTTCAAAGGAGCAGGGAACATGATGTTTAGGCGTTTGCCATACTTGCGATCCAGGTCTTTGAAATATTCGAGGATTTCAATATTGTCGTCAAAAATGCACAGGTTTTCGTTTTCCTTGCTTGTAGCAATAAAATTTTGGAAGCATACCTGCTTTAAATTTAGCTGCTCCGACATTTTAATTACTTCGGTCATATAATCCAGGGAATTTTGTTCAGTAGTTACATATCTAGCAAGAGCAATATCTATGTCAAGATTAACGCTTCGTAATAATTCTACATTGCGTATCTGATCTGAGATATTGCCATCATATAGACTAACTTGTAAAGATGATAAATGAGAATTTTTAAATTCATCCAATCGTTTTTCAATAAGTAAACCATTACTAGGGAACATGGTAAGTTTCTTGTTGCTATGTGCTATTTCGATAAACTGAAAAATATCTGGATGGATCAATGGCTCGCCGCCAACGAAGGATAAGCGAAAAGCATTTTTCAATCTTGGGTGTTGTAGCATAGAGGAGAATTCCTCAATATTCATCTGCTGTGAAAGGAATTCCTTCTTATTTATAGTCTGGTTCCAGCAGAAAGGACATTCAAGGTTGCAATGATAGGTTATATATACACCGATACTCAAAGGGTCATGGCTGACTGCCGGAGAGAAGCTGTTTGAGAAAAAACGCATGGAATATTTCATGGTGTTTAAAACCTGAGGAACAGTCGGGGAGAGCTTTAAAAACTGTTTTGTTAAAGCGTATAAGGCAGAAAGTTTCATTTTAATCTGCCAAGCGTGAAGAAATAGTCTTAAACAGTGCATATTCGAAGAGGAATCCTGAAAATCCCTGATTTATTCTAAATTTGGCGATAGGTTTATATAAGATCTTCGCTATCTTGAATGCAAGTTGTGCACTCCATGAATACTTTTTAAGATATGCTTCCCAGTTGCTTAAGGCGTACGAGCCTATCTGGAGCATCTTGATATATCTGTCGTATTCCGGTGTATACCATGGGAAATAGATATCTCCTTCCTGGTCGAGGGCTCTCCATTCCTCGCTTGTAGTCGGTGGTTCAAAACCGTTTTGCCTGGCAAGCTCGTACATTTCAGAACCGGGATATGGAATAAGTTTGCCGGGATCGAAAATTATGCAGTTCGGGTTATCTTCGGATAGTTTCAGCATGAATTTCCCGGTCTCTTTCAAGTCGTCGATTGTCTCAGTGGGGATTCCGCATAGTATGTTATACATAGGTAGGAGTTTAGGGTACTTCAACATTTCCTTGTTTACGAAAAGTGAATCTTCCACAGATATCCCTTTTTTCATGAGGTCTAGCATCCTTTGCGAACCGCTTTCCAGGCCGATATGCAAGGTTTCTACGCCGACGTCTACAAGAAGCTGGAAGTCTTTCGCCTTCATCTTTTTAAGTTCGTTTACTCTTATACCACGAATGCCCAGTTTTACCTTCAGATTTCTGTTAATGAGTTCCCTGGCGATGCCTTCGAAATGGGAAAATTTTACAAACGTATCATCGTCGTAAAAATAGATGGACTCTATGCGATATTCCCGAACGAGGTGTTCGATATGGTCAGCGACATCGACAGCTTCCTGAGGAACCCATTTTTTCCTGATGTCCTTGTACCAGACAGGAGAAATGCAAAAGGAGCATTGATAGGGGCAGCCGCTCGCCGTATATATTGGAAATATCCTTTCATTTTGAATGGAGAAATATTTTTCCAGGTTGTTCTCAACCAGGAAATATGGCAAATCCCTGAATTTGAAATTTTCAAATTCGTTATGGATCTCTCCTATAATTAGTTCGCCGTTTTTTTTGTAACATAGCCCATTTATAGAATCCATTTCCTCTCTGTCTTGCATTAGGAACTCAACGAGTTCCCTTAAAGAATTCGATGCGTAGCCTCTAATGCAGTAATCGACGAACTCGTAATTCAGTGTATCTTCAGGCATGATGGTAGGGTGCGCACCGCCCCATACCACCGGTATGTTAGAAAAACCTTTCACGATTCTGGATATCTCGAAAGCTCCGACAATTGGTATCCCGCTCATAACGGAAATGCCTACCATGAGGACGTCCCCATTTTTTAGGGTTTCATTAAGATATTCGCGCCATCCGGGATTAACCCTGCAATCGATGATTTCAACTGTAAGTCCCTTGATATTGACGGACTTTGCAGCTGCATATATAAGGCTTATCGGTACATTGATGACGAACGAACCGGTAAATCCCAATTCAGGGTAAAGTAGAAGTAGCCGCTTGTTCATGGCTTACTTCCTTTTTTTTACAATTAGGTCGGCAAGAATTCCAAATATTAGAAGTTGAAATCCGATGATCATTGTAACAAGCGAGACATTTTGCATGAACAGGCCGGATATCGACCAAGCGTAGATATTTGCCAGATGTGCAAGGAAAAAATAGAAAAACGAGAATAATATCGAAAATATACCCAACAATGAAAAGACCTTTAACGGATTTCCGAATATCAGGAGGCGGAATATGTTGGTGAATACATAAAAAGGATATTTAAGGTTTACGAACGATTGTCCAGTAGTTCTTGGATGAAAAACGACCGGAACTTCAAAGTACCGCATATGTTTGAAGCTTGCGTCGACAAGGAGTTGTTGAGGAGGATTATAGTCGCCATGGATGTCAAAAATTGCGAGGTATTTGCGGTTAAAAGCCATCATACCCGTTTGCGCATCGGAAATTTTATAATATGTCAGCTTGTTCATGAGGTAGGTGAAAAACCTGTTGCCCAGATACCTGACTAGAGGCATTTTGTAATTGATCTTCCCGGCAAACCTTGACCCCCAGCAAATATCTGCATTATCACGTATGATCGGCATAATTACTTTTTCAATATCGGCAGGATCATGCTGGAAATCCGCATCCAGCTTTATCGCTATGTCAGCTCCCATTTCATAGGCTGTTTCCATGCCGGTCCTGGTAGCGGCCCCCAATCCGAGGTTCGCTGGATGGTTTCGCACGGCAACACCTTTTGATATGGCAATTTCCTCAGTTTTGTCTGTACTGCCGTCATTCACAAGCAGTATTTCGATCTCGTATCCGGCGGGTATGGTACGTTTTTTGTCGTATAGCTCTCTAAGCTTATCGATAAGAGAGCCTATAGTTTCCTCCTCGTTTAGGGCCGGGATGAATACTATGACCTTTTTAGGGCTTTGGTCGTTCAAAATATTCCTTTATTGTGCTTACAATGTAGTTGAGGTCATTTTCTTCCATCCCTGGGAACATCGGTAAAGTAAGAATGTTATTTGTAACATTCTCCGTAACCGGCAGTTTTGAATATTTGTATTCGGAATAAGCCGGGTGCAGATGAACGGGTGGGTCGAAATGAACAGAAGCTTCAATTCCCCGTTCCTTGAGGTAAAAAACGAAATTGTCCCTTTCGCCATTTTTCACTTTCAGTGTGAACATCTGAAAAACGTGCCTGCAATCGGCATTTTCCACAGGCAAATCAATTTCTTCCACATCCCTTAAATTTTCGATTAAATGATAGCTGTGTTGGCGGCGCAAAGCATTCATTTTGTCGACCTTCTTCATCTGCTCGACTCCCAGTGTTGCGAGAATATTGCTCATCCTGAAATTATACCCCGGTACTACAGCAGCCCTGTACCAACTATTTTTGCTTCCTGTTCTTTGAGCAGTCGTTTTATCTATGCCATGCCCAAGCAGTGTCTTGACCCTGCTCGCAAGAGCATCGTCATTTGTTGTTAGCATGCCGCCTTCTCCGGTCGTGATATTTTTCGTCGGGAAGAACGAATAACATCCGATCCCCCAAGAACCGCTCTTCAGGTTCTTGTATGTCCCGCCGATGGTCTCGGCGGAATCCTCTATCACGAGCAGTTTATGTTTATTCGCGATATCCATTATCCTGTCCATGTCACAGCATTGCCCTGCATAGTGGACGGCCATTATTGCTTCGGTCTTGCTGGTTATATAGCTTTCAAGCAGAGACGCGTCAATGTTGCAGTCATTGTAATTGATATCCACAAAAACAGGTTTTGCGCCGGCAGTAACAATGGCGTTTGCCGAGGCAACGAATGTGAAACTTGGTACAAGAACCTCCCCCTTTATGTTATTTGCGAGAATTGAGAGGAAGAGCGCCGAAGTGCATGAATTCATGGCTATGGCATTTTTGACCCCTAGGTATTCGGCGAACGAATTCTCAAACTCGATGTTCTTGGGGCCATGCGTGAGCCACCCGCTGTTTAAAACCTCTTGAACGGCTCTTGATTCCTCTTCACCGATGTATGCCTTGCAGAGAGGTATTATCTTTCCATTATTAGGTAGCATTGTTGAACGCTTCATAAAATTCGATATATTTCTTAAGACCATCTTCCAAGGAATATTTTGGCTCGTAGTTCAGAAGGTCCCTGGCTTTCTGAATTGAAAGCGCGCCTCTCTTTGGTCTGTAATGCTGCATCGGTTTTTTCACTATCTCAATGTTGGGAAAGTAACCCTTTATAAGATCAATAAGGTCAATGAGAGATCTCCCTTCTCCGCGAGTGATATTGAATACCTCGTTTTCGCCAGAGTCTGAAAGTGCAACCTTCACAAAGCCCTGGGCTGTGTCTTCAACGTATGTAAAATCCAGCACGTTATCCTCACCGCCATAGATAGTAAGTTTTTCACCTCGGATCGCCTTTTCTATAAGTATCTGGCATACACGGCGGTTTACGTCAGTAGGGCCGTAAACTGCAGATGGTCGAACTATGGAATACTTGATACCATACCTGCGGCTGTATGTTTCAGTAAGGATTTCCCCGGCAAGCTTTGTCCCGCCATAAACGTCCTTCGGTGCCTTAGGATGCTCTTCCAAGGCGGGGATGCTCTTGAAATCACCATATACCATGCTGGAAGAGGTGTACACGAACCTTTCCACAAAATCGACTTCATGGATTGTATCGAGAAAATTCAGTGTTCCGTTTAATATGCTACCGGTAGTTTCTTCGGTATGCGTAAAGCTTAGGTCAGCTATGGGAAGCGCGGCAAGATGTATTATAACCTCTGGCTTGTGTTCCATGATAACTTTTCGTACGTCGTTCTTATCTCTGGTATCGCCACGAACAAAAGTTACCTGATCCTTTATGCCGCGAAATCTATATTCAAGATGTTTCTGATAGGAGCTTTCGAATGGAGATACGTACTGGATAAAAGCATCGTAGACAATCGGTTTCTGTCCATTTTCAAGCAAAATGCGGCAAATATTGGAACCAATAAACCCTGCTCCGCCAGAAATTAAAACTTTCTTCGACAACCAGTTATCCCCACAAATTCATTGTGGAGCTTTTATACCATAATTTTAATGAAGTATCTAATAAAATAAATGACATGTTTTCAATGAATTTTGACTAAATCCAGTCGAATTTGCTTTTAAAAGGCATTTACCAAATGGATATAGCTGGCATACTTGGTGAGGCCGAAAATAAAAATGAACTGGATTATGATTGAGACAGCGAGTGGAGCAGAAACAATTATTTTTACGGCACGATTGAACCGTGTTTTCATGATCCATATCGACCAGGAGATAGCAATAGCTATGTTCCAGTAATGAAATGAAAAAGTCCAAAACCTAGTCATGTTCCAGTCTGGCCAGTTAAAGCCGAGAAAAAGGAACCCTACTGTGATATCGGCAAGAAATATTCCACCAATAAACAGCGAGTGATTTAGAAAAGAAACGGATCTATCCTTGGCAAGAAAAATCACTAAGGGCATAAATATTAATATATTCCCTGTTTGAAGAAACAGCTTTATCCAAGACCCGATCTGCCCCAGAGGAAATGTTTCGCTTTCCCACTTTACGAAGTATAGTGTTTCTTTTTGAAGAAGTTTCAGGTTATCAGTGAAATACACATTGTAAAAGTCCAAGGTCCATTTAAATGTAATAGAACTGACGGCAAGAAGAAGAATACCAGTTAGAAAAACTAACTTATATTGAGAGGTATTTTCTTTTATCAGTTTATGGTATGTCAGCATCAGGGAAAGAATCAATGCAGAGGAGATATATCCGAAACCTGTTCCATTTTTCATAAAAAAAACCATTAAGAGAATAGGGGCCAAAAGAGTAAGTGTACTAGTTTCTTTTTTTAGAAAATAGAAAAATCCGAAAAGAAAGAAAGTCCCTGTCATGAAATCGATGATGATGTCAGGGTTTTGTATGAGCGTGGTTGGATATCCGAAAGAGATTGCGTTGCCGAACGCAAGCCGGTAGCTTGAGCTGTATTCGGTGGGCGAAACATTGTTCATAATGAACAACCATTCTGAGAGATTTGAAAGCATCAACCAGCTTCCGGAAAAAATATAGATTGATGCGCCAGCGAATCCAAGAAGCGCTTTGCCTGTTTCATAGTTAATGAAAAGAAAAATCATCGAAATTATGGAAAGCTTGAAAATCACGAGCTCGAAAAGTTGAAGGAGAGGGTATGCCATATCCAGTGATAAAAGTCTAAAAACAGATAGAATGCTTGGATGCTTATAGTGAAATGGTCTTAGTGGCTCTTCAAGAGGGAAAAAATTCAAAGGAAAATAGATACTTTCATGAATGGTAAATAGGGATGTTTCGTTATCAAGTTCTAGTTTGTCGATTCCAATTGTGCCTAACTCGGCAGTATTCATGACCGGAAGATTTCCGTATTTAATTGCATCGGCAATAACCATATGAGATTCTACATGCCCGATACCGATTTTCAGGTGAATGAAAAATATAATAAGAGCAGTTATGGCAAAGAAAAAGAAGGAAGAAGCGAAGTTCTGGTTACAGAATCTAATGCTGACAAAGGCGATGTCCTTCTTCAGAAGATAGAGTGCAAGAAGCAGCAAGAAAGCAAATGGTAAATAGGAGTGAAATAATGAGATCGAGTAGTAATATGTCAAGGCGGTAATCTCGAGGCCAATGCAAAAACTGACAATCAGCAATGGTATTACAGGAAGATTCTCAAGACGGCTTTTACCGACAAGTCTCGAGATGGTATATAATCCGACAAGAGTCAGTGGTATTAAGACCAAAAGCAACTTGATTAAAAAAAGCATTCGGGGATTATCAATGTTGTTTAAACCTTAAGCAAGACAAAAATAAGGAAATCGTGCGAAGATAAAGCATAATATTCAAAATTTGAGTGGGTTATGTTGGGATAAACAAATCTTTAAAACTATCAAGTATTTTTAACGAGAGGAATCAGCGGACTGTTAATGAATATATTGGCAAGCTGTAAGAAGTGAGGCCTTGATGGGAAATAAATTGTATCTCAATATTACGATCGCAAGGTGGCTGATAATATCCATATCGGTATTATTAGCCGTACTCGGAGCATTTGCGTACTATGGTTCTGGGCTCCCATTTGAGGGCGTTCTATATGGCGACGAAGATTTCGTCATCATGAACGCGATAAATTTTGCGAATAATCTCCTCAATTATTCCCTTTCCAACTGGTATGGCTATAAACACTATTCGCCTTTCTTTGTGTTGTTTATGGGATTCGTTATATTTCTTGCGGATATCATCGGTAGTATTTTTTCAGTGGATATTCTTTCCTATTTTGAAAATGTGCTTGTTGTTGGACGATTCGTGAACATAACTCTTTTTACAATCAGCCTTTTTGCGCTGTACAGGATATTCCTGATCCAAACAGAAAACAGGGAATTATCGACTCTGGGACTACTAATTTATGTTGCGATTTTCGGTACTCTTCATACAGCAAGCATGGTGAGAGCCGAACAGGCCGTGCTGGCAACAACAATAATATTTATTTGGGCGATATTTAAAGCAGGTCCTAGACCGGGATGGAAAGCATTGGGATCGATATCGGTTCTCGCAGCAGTTCCGATAGGAATAGAGATTTATGGGGCAATAGTTGTAGGGGCATCTATGTTTTTCTATATCTTGAATGAAAGATATCTTGATTGGAAGGAAAAGGGCTACAATCGCAACTTCTTCTTTAAAACATCTGCAGTAGTGATTTTGTCAGCCGCGCTTTTCTTTTCGGTGTTTGCAGTGTTGAATTTTAGGATACTGACGAACTACTCTGATTATGTATGGTATGTGTCTCATTACCAAAAGCAGGCTATTTTAAGATTTTGGGAAATGAGCGTTCTAGGGGGTATTGGATCTAGCCGTTCCATGCTAGAGATACTGTTATATTTGTTTGAGTGGTTATCGCCGTTAATTGCGATAGCCGTTTTATACCAGTTGTATCACTTGGTGTTCAGCAGGCGATACAAGTGGTGGTTCCTGGCATTGTTGGTATCTCTTGTTTTCTGGTCGAGAAAATATTCTGAGTCAACAGGCGGGTTATATCTGGTTTTGCCAATGATGCCCTTATTCGTATTAACGACGCTTGATTTCTTGAAAGATCAGAAACGGGTGATGGTATATCTTACGGTCATTTTGTGCACAATAGGTATTTTCAGGGTGGCGGCGAATCAATTGTTGAAATTCGGTGATACGAATTACAGGGATGCCTATGAATATTTAATAAAAACCGAGGCGGGTAATAATGATATACATATATATGAATACGGATTCTGGCCCCACCGAGCCGTAAAACACAAACCGGCAGATGAAAAATTCTACAATGATTACAGTCAATATTTAATAACAATTCCGAAATTCTCGGACCCGCCAAATGTTTTGACAATGCCCGCATCATGGACCGTCAGGGATATTTCTGATGCGTACTATGGCAGATCTCTTGAGATAGGACTGGCAAATATACAAAAGGTTCTGGATAGCGATCTGTCAATTTACGAATATGTTGTCTTCGATGGGCATTGGCACTGGTTTGACAATTATTGGATCCGAAATCGGAACCCTGAACTATCAACAAAATGGTATGAACTGTACGAAAAGCTTAAGGAAGGAAGGGAGAAGGTTTATGAAACCGGTGGGATCAATAGCAGGATGTATTTTAATCAGAGCATACATGAACCTATATGGACAGTAAATCTGGTTTTAGAATTTATGGAATCATTCCCTGAAAGAAATAGCAGGGAGACGATATTCGGCCCAAAGGTAACAATATATAAAAGGAAGAACTGAATATTTGCGAAGTGCGTTGGACTGGTATGGTGAGATATTTAAAGTATCAAATCAGCGATTTTCTCAACATGGAATGGCTCCGTTATCCTGTCATCTCTGGTAGAAGAGATAATAAATGCATCGTCCTGGGTATGCATTCCTCTGAAATGTCTTTTGCCGTACAGGCCATCAACAGCAACTAGTGATTTAATGTCGTATCCTCTCTCTCCAATTGCAACCAGATCAGGGGCTCTCGATGATTCAGGTCCGCGAAAAATATCATTGCCATCCAAAATGCGCATAATTGGCGACATGCTTTCCGTTTCAAGTTTTAAAAGGCCTTCACGGATATCCGTTTTGATCTTTTCTACATCCGAAGGATTTACCCCGCCGCTTGGAAACCGATCTTTTGAATTTATGTAAATTCTTCCCGGATCAAGGGCAAAGGCCTTTGAGTCAGGATTTATTTCCATTATTGTTTTCGGATCTGTGGAGTTGAATTCTAGAAATCCGTTCTCCTGTAGCCATCGGTTAATGTAAAATTCGGTTTTCAAGGGGCAGAACCCATGATCAGAATGAATATATACGGGTTGCGATCCTGCGATCTTCTCGAGAATTCTACCGATAGAATCGTCAATTCGGCGATAAAATTCGGTGAAAACGCCGTGATATTTATGCGATGCGTCATCCCATGCATCAAAAAGAAAATGGTTTAGCCTGTCTGTCTCCGTAAAGACGAAATAGAAAATATCCCAATCTTCCAGCTCCCAGGCATATTTAAAAAATCTGTTGCGTGCTTCAAGTGTCGCAAATAGGTCGTCCATAAAAATATCTATGGATTCATGGGCAAGGTTTGAGTCCACATCCACACGATAGTCCATTGATCTTAATTTCGGGATCAGTGATGCAGGGTAAACTGAACGCTCCAGGTCAAGGGCAACAAAACCTGAGACCAAAAGGCCATTCTCGATCTTGGCTGGAAATGTCTGTGGAACATTTATTATGGCGGCTTTCCTTCCCGTCCAGAATGGTGATGTCTTCAAATCATTGAAATTGGGAAATCGAAATTCGTAATTGGCAGGATTGACCTCGATAAAACCGAAAATCCCATGCTCGCCAGGGTTTTTCCCGGTGATGACACTGCTCCAGGCAGTAGACGAAACATCTGGAATCGAGGACTCCATCCTGACAAAAGTTCCATTTTCTAAAACGCTGTTAATATTTGGTAAAATTCCCTCGGATGAATATTTCTTGATCAATCCGAAGGGCACTCCATCGAGCCCTAATATCACACTACCCATTGACTAGTAAATTGTTCCCGCGGCGACGGGGATATCGTTTATTTCTAGGACAAACCGGCCCATTGAGGGGATAGAGATAAAAGGATCGTATACAGCGGTATCGTCAAGAGAGATAATTACATCGGCGATATGCGATTCGGTGATCTCCTCTCCGACATCCAAAACATCTGGGATGTTATTACCAGGATCGAATACCTTCGTAATTGATTTTATCTTGCAGCCGATATCCTGTGTGAGACACTTGAAAACATATTTTTCATTTTTGTTTCCGGGTTTCGATGACATCCAGAAGAGGTGAGTATGCAACATTTTTCCGAACTTGATACTGGATCCGTCGACGATCACTTTGCCCCTGTCGGCTCCGGTCTTGCAATCAATGGTTACAGCTACACTTTCACCCGTTATTGCGCAGGACACGTTTTTATGACCGAATTTTTCTATAGTGCGGACCGTCACTTTCTCATTGCCGGGCTGCAAAAAGTATTCAGTATCGGTTCTGAGTGTACCGGATTCGACACGACCGGGATAAACCGGTATTTCGCCGAGAAAATCATAGCTATCCTGGATGGAGAAACGGAGATCAAGTTCTTCCATAACCTTTGCTTTAAACTGATCAAGAGCTTCCAGAACACATGGTCCGGTATACCAGTTAGCATTTTCAGTTTTTTTGGCGATATTATCTCCAAGCATAGCGCTTATGGGGATGAAGAATTTCGGCTGTATCCTGAAGGATGACAATAATTCGGTCATCTCTTTTACTATGGAGTTGAATGCGCTTTCGGACCACTTGACGAGGTCCATCTTGTTCACAAGGACGGCAACCTGTTTTATGCCGATGAGAGATAGCAGGTACGCGTGCCTTTTTGTCTGATCCATTATCCCTTCGTTAGCATCAAGGAGTATCATAGCCCCGTCGGCATGAGAAGCACCTGATATCATATTCTTGATGAATTCCCTATGTCCGGGAGCGTCGATTATTATGTAGCGCCTTTTTGATGTATTGAAAAATTTTTGGGAGGTATCGATGGTTATACCTCGTTCCCTTTCCTCTTTGAAATGGTCCATTATATGGGCAAGTTTCATAGAGGAATTATCTGCAAATGCGTCCAAGTTGTTCATTACAGAGCGTGGAAGAGAGCCAGTATCCAGCAGGAGCCTTCCAATTAATGTGCTTTTCCCGTGATCGACATGGCCGACTATGACAAGAGGAAAAAGTTCTTCATGCATGCTACATGTATCCAAGTGCGCGAAGCTTTTGCATCGTGTCGGCGTTTTCCTTATCCTGCGCTCTTCCGGCCCTTTCATCTTCCCTGGTAGTTTCAATCTCGCTGATGATTTCGTCTATATTGCTGGCATTTGAATTGACAGGCGAGCAGCAGGGGGCGCATCCGATGCTTCGAAAGCGTGTTCCATTCTTGCTGTAGTAAAGCTTGTTAATGGGGAGGTTTTCCTTCTTAATGTAATTCCAGATGTCCAGTTCAGCCATGTGAAGAAGCGGATGTATGCGGTAATGATTGTCACTGTCTCCAAGTGATCTGTATTGGTCCCACATCTCGGTAGGTTGGTCGGTGTAGTTCCACTTGAATTCTTCATCACGTGGAGAAAAATAGCGTTCCTTGGCCCTGATTCCATGCTCATCACGCCTTATACCAATGAGGAGCGCGTCGAAACCTTCTTTTGCGATCACTTTCTTCAAGGCTTCGGTTTTCAGCATGTTGCAACATTCTATCTTCTTTGAGGCTTCGGGTCCCATCCCATTCTTGATAGCCTCGTCGTTTTTCACGACAGTGAGATCAAGAGCCCACTCCTTTGCATACTTTTCCCGGAATTCATATATCTCTGGAAACTTGTATCCCGTATCGATATGGATGACAGGGAAAGGCAATTTCCCCAAAAAGGCCTTCCGAGCAAGATGTAAAAGCGTCGTGGAGTCTTTTCCAATCGACCACAGGAGAGCTATATTCTTGAACTTATAAAAAGCTTCGCGGATGATGTAAATGCTGCGGTTTTCAGAAGCTTCCAGATAATTCATAGACGAATATTATATACCAATTAAATATTGGATTAAGAAAATATATAGTCGAGAATAGCATGCAAAAAGGATTTTAGGTCGAAACGAACAGTGCCTGAAATAAATTATCTAATCTCTGCTTATTATATCTCTTGGCGAAGAGGGGGTATATATCCATTTAAATCAGTGCATTACAAGTCATTGATTGAGAGTGTTCTTTGAGCCTCCTGGTAATTTGATTTAGCAATCGCAAAAGTGCATTACTTAATAGAATTTAACAGACCGAATTCCTGCCAAAGTGTCCCACTTATCTCCTTGACTGCCGGAAGAGGGCGGTGATGAACTGGTAAATGAGAAATACCGAAATTATCTTGTATATCAGCCAGAGGATGTAATAGTCGGGGAATACGTCTTTCGATTCTGATTCGAGCGGGTTCATGAAAATGAATAGCTTGTTCCATTCAAGATCAATGATGTTTTGATGTGCGTGGAAGATGAATTTGTCAAAAATCGTCGGCCAGAAGTCGAGCTTCTGGTTGTCGATATTGAATTTAATCATCTCATAGTCGAGCAGGAACGACATGAAGAGAAAGAAGAACATCCCTGTGGCAAAGAACCATACGATGGGCCTTACCCAGTTGGTCGAAAATTCCGACAGCCAGTCCCTGATAGTGAATAGCGCTCTTGTTTGCATGTTTTCCCAAGGGGGGCCGCCGTTTCGCAGTTCCCTGCGGTGGGCTCGCATCTCCATGGCGTAGAAGCCGTTCGCGTCGAGATAGTTTCCCTGTCTTTCGTTCGCCACCTTGAGCTGTCGAAAGGTGTCCCGATCCCCCTTTATCCTTTTGATGTTACCCCATTCGGTGTTGTTGAATATCGAGCTTGCGAAAGAGGTCTTCTCTATCGTGACATTCTTTGCGGATGAAACGTCGAGCCCGAAAATGTCGGCTCCGTCGAAACGGGAATGAACGATGGCACAGTTTCCTTTGACCTTTACCGGATCCATCCTGAATGATGAGTGCGTGAAGGAGAGGCCGTTGAAGGTCAACTGTGTCAGCTCAGCCGGACCAAGCTCCACATCCGAATTCATGAACGATATTCTGGAAAAATTGAGGTAGTCGACTGAGGAAGGGGTGAAGACAAACCTCCCCGACGAAGAGACATCCTGGAACGAGACATTGCCGTTGAAGAGAGCCCCCCTGAAATTCGTATCGGCATGGAATGAGGTATTGGAAAACCGGCATGTTGAAAGGAACTGCACCCATTCGAAGCTGGTCTCGCCTGAAAATTGCGTTTCGGTGAATACAGCCTCCTTGATGAACTCGGCGTTCTTGAATGAGGCCCCCTGGGCAAAAGTGACTTTCTTGAATGACGTGCTCCCCCTGAATTCGGCATTGTCGAAGACCGCCTTCTTTGGGAAGGTCAACCCTCGCGTGGATAGAAAATAGGGGAGACCTTCAGCGTCCAGTGGAAAGGTAGGGAAGACGAAGTAGGCGAAATGGTGTCCGCTCTGTTTGACGACATATTCGATGGTCTTTTCCCAGAAGGTAGTGATCTCCTGCGACCTTGCTTTTACAGTCCAGCCGTCCTTTTCACAGTGGAATATGCATTTACCGTTCAGGAACGTATCTCGCTTGCAACCACCTATTGAACAGTCCATATGATACAAAATATCACAAAAGCGGACAAACCGTATCAGTGGCTTTGAATTTAATCTTATCGTGATTCAATTTATTGAACTTGCGCCGATTAATGGGATAAACTGACTTGCTTGAAATGTTAATATTACCCTCCTATCAGCATGGGAAGAGATAGCGGGTAATTGATTTCGTAAATTGGAACCCGCAGGGTGCAAGGGGAATTCATTGATGTCTGGTTTCAAGGTGGTAATACTCGCCGGCGGTTCGGGCACGCGCCTCTGGCCGCTATCGCGCAAACAGCTACCAAAACAGTTTTTGAATCTTTTTGGCGATGAAACGATGCTAGACGCAACTATTTCAAGGCTTGATCCGCTCGTTTCCAAGGACGACATCTGGGTGATCACAGGTGAGGAATATGCCAAAGGGGAGGCGTACGATACGCTGAAGTCGCTGAATACGATCCTGGAGCCCTGCGGACGAAATACGGCCCCCGCTATCGGAGTAGTTGCGGCATTATTGATGGATCAGTCAAATACCGACCCTGTTATCCTGGTACTGCCAGCCGATCACATAATCAGGGACGTAGGAAGGTTTCATGACGCTTTGAGGAGCGGTATAGCCACTGCCGAAAAAGGGAGGCTGGTCACGTTTGGCATCAAACCGGAGTCGCCGGAGACAGGGTTTGGATACATTGAGACAGGAACCGGGTCAGACGGCGTTTTTCCAGTAATCCGTTTTACGGAAAAACCTGATATTAAAACCGCAAAAAAATTCGTTGAATCCGGGAGCTACTACTGGAACTCCGGGATGTTCATTTGGAAAGCGTCCGTGATACTGGAAGAGATAGGCAAACATATGCCGGAGCTTTCCGGACAAATTGAAGAAATGCGGAGCCTCTGGCGGGCCGGGAGTGCATCACAGGATGTTATCAGCAAAAACTTCGAAAAGATGCAGTCCGTTTCCATCGATTACGGAGTCATGGAAAAGTCCGACAGGGTATCCCTCATACCTTGCGACATAGGGTGGTCTGATGTAGGAAGCTGGGACGCTGTCTATGAGCTGTCGCCGCATGATGACGCTGGCAATTCCATGCAAGGGGATGTTTTGCAGATAGACTGCAAGAATTCCCTGCTGAACAGCCGGTCGCGGCTTATTGCCGCTGCGGGTCTGGAAGATATCATTGCGGTAGAAACAAAGGACGCGATAATGTTGACCAAACGGGGGAAGAGCCAGGATGTAAGGACTCTGGTGGATAAGATCAAGGATCGAGGAAGCCGTGAGCACCTTGAGCACGCTACCGTTTTCCGCCCCTGGGGGAAATATACGGTTGTGGAGGAGGAGGCATCCGGCTACAAGGTGAAGAGGATCGAGGTGAATCCTGGCGCGAAACTAAGTCTGCAGAGCCATAAACAGCGCTCGGAGCACTGGGTAGTGGTTTCAGGGACGGCGACGGTTACAAGAGGAAAAGAGACATTTGTCGTAAAAAAAAATGAGAGCACATACATTCCGATAGGGGAGAAGCACAGATTGGCAAACATGGGGAACGACCTGTTGCAAATGATAGAAGTACAGATAGGCTCCTATCTCGGCGAAGACGACATCACACGCTATGATGACGTCTATGACCGGGAGAAAAAGTAAAGAAGGTTGCATCTATATCGAATTTCCAGGTTCTTTTCCAGTCCACCCGTCATTCTGCTTTCGCTTTGATTGGCAGGAGTGAGTCCGAAATAATACGGATAGTGTGCAATCGGATATCTCCGTAATCGCTTGTCAATCGCCCCGCGTAATGTTAAAAATGTGTGCTACATGAGTTACAAGGGGATAATTCTTGCCGGAGGTTCGGGGACGAGGCTCCATCCGCTTACAGGGGCTGTCAGCAAACAGCTGATGCCGATATACGACAAACCGATGATCTATTATCCCCTCACGACACTCATGCTGGCTGGCATCAGGGATATCCTGATAATAACCACTCCAAACGACAGGGATGCATTTGTGCGCCAGCTGGGTGACGGTTCGGCCTGGGGACTATCCCTGCATTATGAAGTTCAGCCAAGCCCCGACGGACTGGCTCAGGCTTTCATCATCGGGGAGAAGTTCATCGGTAAAAGCGCTGTAAGCCTTATCCTCGGCGATAACATCTTTTACAGCGACGGTCTTGAAAGCATATTGAAGAGCGCCGCATCCCGCGAGAGCGGAGCGACGATATTCGGCTATTACGTTAACGACCCGCAGAAGTACGGCGTTGTAAGTTTCGACAAGTCCGGGCGGGCGGTCGATATCCAGGAGAAACCGAAAAGCCCGAAATCGAATTATGCGGTCACGGGATTATATTTCTACGACAATGACGTGGTCGATGTAGCCAAGGGGATAAAGCCTTCCGCCAGAGGGGAACTGGAGATCACCGACGTTAATATGGCCTACCTGAAGAAGGGGAGGCTGAACGTTGAGATACTTGGCAGGGGAACCGCCTGGCTCGATACCGGAACGCATGCATCCCTGCTTGATGCGGCGAATTATGTAAAGATACTTGAAGAGAGGCAAGGACTTAAGATTGCCTGCCCGGAGGAGATCGCATATAGGCATAAATTCATTAGCGCTGATCAACTGGAGAGGCTGGCAGAACCGCTAAGGAAGAGCGGATATGGGCAGTACCTGCTCAGGATACTCAAGGAAGACGGCTCATTGTGAAATTCGTCCCGGCAGATATACCTGGCATTGTAATAATAGAGCCGAAACTGTTCGGTGACAGCCGCGGATTCTTCATGGAATCGTGGAACAAGCGGGAGTTTGAAAAAGGGGGGATCTCCGCCAGTTTCGTTCAGGATAACCACAGCCGTTCTGTTCAGGGGACGCTAAGAGGGCTTCATTACCAGTTCAAACAGCCCCAAGGGAAGCTCATACGCGCTATAAGCGGCGATATATTCGATGTGGTTGTCGACATTCGCAAAAACTCCGGGACGTTCGGAAAAAGTTTCTCTCTGATACTTTCAGGCGAGAACAGGAAAATGCTTTGGGTGCCGAAAGGTTTTGCGCACGGCTTTTATGTGCTTAGCGAAACGGCGGAGGTGGTATACAAGGTAACCGACTATTACGCGCCGGAGGACGAGGAGACTATTATGTGGAATGATTCGAGCATGTCGATCGACTGGCCACTTGTGGATGGCAAGTCTCCGATACTGTCAGTAAAGGATTCCTCCGGCAGGGCCTTTAAAGAGGCGAAGTATTTCGATTAGAGGGGCGGGGGAGACGCGACGAGCCTAATCCTTTACCGGTGTGTAACCTTGCAGGACGTTGAAGTGCGAGGTTATCTCCTGCAACCTTTTCACATTGAAGTATTCTGACGAGTTGAAATCTGCGGACGGATGGTCTTTTATGTAATCGGCGATTTCAGAAATTGAATTTGAAATATTCTCCTTCGGCGTGAAACCCAATACTCTCTTGATTTTCGAGAAATCCACGTTATAGCTCCGCCTATCGGTATCATCCGGTGCGACGACCACTTCTATGTCTTCCAGTTCGCGGCTTACAAGCTCTGCGAGTTCGACTATCTGGAAGTTGTTCTCGTCGGAACCTGCGTTAAATACCTGCGAGAATACATCTTCACGGGGCGCTTCAAGACATGCCTTGAATAGCCTGGCTGAATCGCGGACATGGAGGAACGGGCGCCACTGTTCGCCTCCTCCCATAACGAAAATCTTTCCCCGTGTAATCGCGTGCATCGTCATCTGGTTTATTGCAAGGTCGAAGCGCATCCTTGGGGAGAGGCCGAATATCGTTGCCTGGCGAAGCAAAACGGGGCAAAAGGATTTGTCCGCCATTTTCATAATCGACTCTTCGCTTCGAAGTTTCAGATCGGCGTAAAGGGATACCGGATTACAGAGAGAGGTTTCCGTGAGGATTTCCTCGCCTCCAAAACCGTATACGGAGCAGGAGGAGGCGTATACGAAACGCCTGCATCCCTTCTCTTTTGCCGCTATCGCGAGGTTTACCGTCGCTTCATGGTTTATTTTCAGCGACCACTTGGGGTCCATGTCGCATGAAGGGTCGTTTGAAAGGGATGCAAGATGTATGACATCCATCCCTTTTTCAAGAAGTGACGCGACGGTTGCAGTATCCTGCACGTCTCCCTTCACAACCGTCAGGCTTGGGTGTTGCGAAATATTCTTTATGGAGGATTCGTTGAAGAAGAAGCAGTCGTAGAGGATTACCTCGTATCCGGCTTCGAGAAGAATGCCGCTAAGTACCGAGCCGATGTATCCGGCGCCGCCGGTTACAAATACCTTTTTACTGTTTATCAAATTGCCCCCAATTCGAGGTTATATTATCATTCCTGTCCAGGCAATGGAACTGGACGATGTCGCAAGATAACATTTCCTTGCAGTACTGCTAATCGGCAAAAAGCGGAATTTACTTTACTTCGTTCCGCAGGGTAAATTACGCGGCTTCGGTTTCGTCTATTCCGGTAGAAGGATGCCCTAATATTCGATGCCTGAGACTTCCATAGGCTTTAACTGCCAGTTGGCACACCCAATCGTAGATATTGCGGCAGTTTGTTTCTTCAACACCGAGAAAAAGCCTTGGAAACACGAAGAGCAAGCCGATGAAAATCCAGAAAAACGTGCCGAAAAACGGTCCCTGAAGCGCGACATGCGCAAAAGGGTAGGTTGTTGAAGGTAAGAAGGCGAAGAATACCGCTTCTGCAAGCCTCAGTTCCGGGGAACCGGAAGGCGCCATATGTATGGAATATAGCCCTGATAGAAAAGCGCAGGCGAGAATGGAAAAGAAGAATATCCCTCCTTCAATCCCGGTTCTTATAAGGATAGAAATATAGGAGTTGTGGAGAGAGTGCATGTTATCAACGTTTATGACCCTTTCGCGAATATGATCCCCGAAAATGGAAGGGCCAAATCCAATTCCGTAGGGGTATTCCACAAAATCACGCATTGCAAGAAAGTTTACGGCGTTTCTTGTTTCCTTGATGTAGTTCGTGCCGAGAAATGTTTTATAGGCCGAATAGGTCTTGCCTGGTGGGGTAATCAGGAATGGGAGGATAAGAGTCATCACAATGATCAATTTCATTCTACGGTCTAGAACTTTCCTTTTCATAACGAGGCATGCCAATAGCATGATGAACAGGGTAATAATCGCTGTCTTGGTATAGGTATAGAGGCATAAAACGATGAAGGCAGCAATCATGAAAACCGCAACAGGCTTGAAATATTTTCCAGTTTTGCCGCCATAAATGAACGGAAGGCATACCCCCACGGCAGTAAGGATATAAAAGGAATTGCGAAGGGATAAGTTCTTTTGCTCCGGGGTTGCTGGAAATGTCATGTATAGAAAGTTGAGGAGGTCGCCCAGCAGGTGCGGAATCGAACCGAGTATCATTGCCAGCAAGGTGATTTTGAATTGATATGGCTTTGTGATGTGGGCAAAGATGGCAATGGCAAAGAGTGAATAGTATACGATAGCAAAATGCCTGATAGCTGTTTTTGCCTCCCAGTACGGTCCCGATGCCAGAAAAAGGGCAAAGCCTACCATGAAAAACGAGAGGATAATCAATGTCGGCGTTTTATAGGTTTTAATTATTGACTGAAATCGCGGGATAGCCGCGATAAGGAGTATCATCAATACCCATTCAGTTATGTAAAGCGGGGTGAAAGATAGATCCATAGACAGGTATGTAAAATCCCTGTGTGCGAGAGCCACAAGAAGGATGAATGCCGAGGCGAGGTAGGCCGGCCAGATGAAACCCATCAGCGAGAATGAAAAAATGAAACTCCCTGTGATCGTGGTAATCCCTAGTTTGAACAGGAGAAAGGAGAACAGTGAGAGCGCAAGAATCACGGAATATTGCAGTAGATATATTCCCGTTTCGGAGAAGCTGGTAAATTTTCTGTCTATAAAAACTCTAGCATTTGAGAATAAGTTGAGCGGACTGGAAATCACTCGTAGATATCTCTCTTCTTGGATAGGTAGTTGATGGTTATTATGGCGCCGAGTGTCATCAAAGCAACTGCCAGGAACTTGTAAACAAATTCAGCCGTTTGGAAAGGGGATCTGAACAGCAGGGTCCATCCATCCATATACGAGGTGAAGAAGAGGAATCTTATATCTTCAAATAGCGGCAGCCCGCCAAGTGTGAACAAAATGAAATAAATAATAGTGACCATTCCGATGACCGTGGAGGGTTCCGGTCTGATATAAGAGACAAGAATCGCTAGAGCGGCGAGCGGGAAAAATGAGATTGCCGCGACAGGGATACAAAGCATGAAGAGTAAAATAGCTCCATCCCCAAGTATCATCCTTGTTTCTCCAATGTCACCAATGAGTTCCGAATCCAGAATAAGGTTGCCGTATCCGGCAAAAACCACCCCGACGAGCATTGTGGTAAAGATGAAAAACATCATGAGAGAAGCAAGATACAGTGAAACGACAATCAGCTTGGAAGCAAGGTATTGGCCGCGCGAGATGGGATTGAGAAATATTGTCCGTATAGTGCCTTGCGAGAATTCCACCGCGAATAACTGGGCCACTACAGAAACGGTTAGTAGCGGGAAAACAAAAACAAATGAAAAGTAAAGGGAGAGATAAGTGAACCGAAGACCGTTGAACCTGGACCTGTCAATAAGCATGTTTTCTAGTTTTACTGTATCGACGAGCCAAACGACCCTCTTTTGGATCCTCTCCACGAAGGAGTCCCTTTTATCTATTACGGGCGGCTTCCTCGCAGGGAGTTCCGTGACAGCGTAGGCGTTTGGTACTGAAATAAAATCGAGGAACCTGCCGAGGACATTGTTTCCGTTATCAGGTTTTTCATTTTTATCAGGGCACTCAGTACAGTCGCATCCGGGGCGCGGCAGTGATTTCGGATTGAACAGGCTTTTGAAAAAAGTTCCGAAGTAGTCGAAGCCTTTATCCTCACCTGGCTTCAGTTCGATTATATCTTCATCCTGCTCGGCAACGACCGCCGCGGTGTTGCCGGCCTTCATGCGGCCGAAAGTTACTATGTTCAGGAGATTCAACCCTATTTTCTGTACCGCAACGAAAGAAGAGACGACTGCGGAACCGGTCATCTTGTCGTTGTCGGAGAAGGTCTTCATGCCGGATTTAACAAGGTTCTTGTCGATTCCGTTCTTTGCCGCATATACCTCAAAGCCGAACAGCATGAGCCCCAAAAAGAAGATAAGCACAATGGGGGCCACCCAGAAAACAGAAGATCTGACGAGCTTCTCTATCTCTACCAAGATAAGTCGTTTCATGAATATACAGGGCTCTTTGATTTGTCCAGGAGATGCTGAACTAGGTCGGATGTCGAGTATCGGATAAATGCGTGTTCATCGATCCTGCATCCTTTCTCGACCAGTAATTTGATAAGGTCGCTTGAATATTCCTTACGCATCGTTAGTTCGAAGCCTCCGCCGGTCGAAAGTATCTTGTGCACATATTCAAGGTTGTTCACAGTATCGAGAATGGTCTGTTCGGGAGTTCCGCGCAACAGGAAGTAGTATGGAAATTCAGCGACCTTTTTCAACTCTCCTTTATACAGGGATTTTCCTTGATCAAGTATCAAGACTGTTTCGCAAAGGCTGGAAATAAAGTCGAAGTTATGGCTTGTTATTATAAACGTTTTGCCTGTTTTCTGCCTGGACGCAATGATCTCCTTGAGTTTTTCAATCCAAACCTCATCTACACCCTGCGTCGGCTCGTCGAATATATAGAGTAAAGGGTTTTCAATGAGGGTAAATGCTATACCGAGCCTTTGAAGCATTCCCCTGGAGAAAACCCCGACTTTCTTATCCTTTTCTTCATGAAGTCCGACCTCCTCTAGCGCCGCCATTATCCTGTCGCTACCGTTTTCCCCCTCGGAAGTGGAGAAAAGCCTCATATTGTCGAATGCGGTGATATGGGGATAATAGGCGGGTATCCCTATAAGCGATCTCACACTTGCAAGGGCAGAGATGGGATCTTGCGAAGGATCGTGGCCGAATAATTTAATTTTTCCCGTGGTACGGGCCACAAGGCCGGTCATCAAACGTAACAATGTTGTTTTGCCCGAGCCGTTTTCTCCGATTATGCCGGTACACTCACCTTGCTTGACCGTGAGTGAAACATTTTCCAGGACTGAAACATCCCTTATATTCTTTCCAACGTCCAGCACTTCAACAATATTGTCCTGCATCGCATCCTGATAACTTAAAAAATTGGTTAAAGTCTAATAAATCAACGCATTGCATTAAGCGTATTTCGTAAGAAGTATTATACATTAGTTGGTTTATAAAATATCCGATAGTGGTCAAGGCAATTCTAGAAATACCTTCACAATGCGCCCGGCAGTTTTGCCGTCCCACATCTCCGGTACTTTTGCAGTCACTTTTCCAGAAGTATTTTGCATGATTTTTTCCGCGTTGGTTTTCAGGTTTTCAATCGATGTAAGCTTATTTGTTCCGATAGTGATTGTTACCGGGCGTTCCGTATTTGGCCGCAATGTGAGACAGGGAATACCAAGATATGTAGTTTCTTCCTGTACTCCACCGGAATCGGTAATGACGTAAGCGGCATTTTTAATAAGGCATATTGATTCATGGTAGGAGAGAGGGGCTGCAAGAATGAGTCTTTCATGTTCGGTCGCGAAATCGGCGAGACCGTATTCTTCTAACCGCAACTTGGTCCTTGGATGGAGCGGAAGTACGATAGGGATTTTGAAGGAAATATCCGCCAGGCTTTCGAAAATGGATAAAAGTGCACTACGGTCATCGACGTTAGATGGTCGATGTAACGTGGCGTATGCGAATTTCCCGGTTTTCATTCCGAAGCGCTCTAATGTATTTTTCTTGTCAGCCTTGTCGATTTCGCGAACAAGGGTGTCAATCATTATGTTGCCGACGCGCTTAATTTTTTTTTCGTCCACACCTTCTCTTTTCAGATTTTCATCCGCGTCTATGGACGGCGTGAAAAACAGATCCGCTATCGAGTCGGTGACCTTCCGGTTTATCTCTTCTGGCATGGACATATCGAAGGAGCGGAGTCCGGCTTCTACATGTGCGACTTTCAGGCCGATCTTTTTCGCCACAAGAGAGCATGCCAGGGTAGAGTTTACGTCACCGACGACAATGACCCAGTCCGGATTCAGATCGTTGCAGACTTTTTCAAATTTGGTCATGATGCTTGCAGTTTGGACGGCATGGCTGCCGGAGCCGACTTCAAGATGTATATCAGGTTTTGGTATTGAAAGAGTCTCAAAGAAATCGCGGCTCATGCTCATGTCGTAATGCTGGCCGGTGTGTACAAGGATATGCTCTATCCTATCATTCACCTTTTCCATTGCCTCGCAAAGCGGGGCAATTTTTACGAAGTTGGGGCGGGTACCAACGACACTTATTATCTTTATGGCTTCCATACCTCCACAGGTTAATTCATGTAGAATTGCTAATTAATAGGCTCTATTAAAATGCCAAGTATATGCCGAGCGAATGATAGTTTCCAAATTGGAGTACTTTGGCGTCCAGCCCAATATTGTCTGAGCCTTCCGGTAGGATGCAACCAACTCCGGCGGGTCACCAGGGCGCCTGCCGGCGTATTTTATTTTCATTTCCGAGGAGCTTACTTTGGATATCATATCGAGTATCTCTTTTACTGTTGTTCCTCTTTCAGTACCGAGGTTGAAAATATCGAAGCCGTTACCTTGTTTATATGATCAATT
>JAOUMJ010000029.1 GCA_029881495.1 Nitrospinota bacterium
AAAGAATATGAAGATTATAAGAAAAAGGTAAGCGTTCTTCTTGCGGAGGACAGCCTTGTCTATTCGGTTTTTCTGTCGAATCTTCTTGAAAGCAGGGGTTTCCTTGTGCAAAAGGCCGGAAACGGACGGGAAGCGATAGAATTCCTGGAATCGGGGAGAAAGTTCGACGTTATTCTCAGCGACCTCAACATGCCGGAGGTAAACGGATTCGAGCTTGCCAAATATAACTTCGATACGCAACTCCTCCCTTTCATAATCATCACAACGCACAGCGACGCTAGCTACGCGATGGATCTCATCAAATTCGGCGTGCGTGATTACCTTGTGAAGCCGTCCACCGGTAACATAATCGTGTCGGTCGTGAAGAACGCCGCGTTGAGGCATCCCGGCAAGGTGGTTGATATGGAAGAGATATCAGGGTTGAACAACCTGGCCTTCATCGAAATACCTTCAGACCTCGATTCGATAAACAAGGCTAGCCTCTGGGTGGAAAACAAGATTTCAGAATATTCCGACGTGCACGAAACTAAAAAGTTCATAAACTACCTTTACGAATTTCTCGTGAACGCGCATGAGCACGGCAATCTTGGTCTCGGCGAACATGAGAAGGAGACTCTGCTGAACAAAGGTGTGTACGACGAATTTTTAAGGTGCAAACAATCGTCAAATACGATAGAGGTAAAATTTTCCGCCGTCGGCAACCAGGTGGCGGTAAACATCACAGATCGCGGCAAAGGTTTCAATTACGAAAAATATCTTCGGATGTCGAAGGACGAGGTACTTGAAAGGATCACGATGCCGAACGGAAGGGGAATCGTCATGGCTATCGGGTATTTTGATTCCGTAACGTATGAGAAGAACGGGGCGTCCGTCTCGCTCGTAAAAAAGCTGGGCAAATAAATACCCTCTTCCTGTTCAGCCGGCTGGCTTTTTCCGTCTCCTGTAGTTTCAGCAATTACTCCACACTGCGAAAGGGGAATAGCGTAGTTTTATAAGAGCCGGTAGTTTTCCGGGAAATACGATATATAATTGTAGCCTAAATGAAATTTGATACTATTGGAAAGCAGTTCATGCTCGTCGCGTTCATTCTGGCGCTTTTCGGGCTCGCCGCTGGGGTAACCTCCCTTTCGAGGTCGGTGACCAGCGGATTCGAGAAGGGGATGGAGGAGCGGATTACCCTCCTCTCCGGCACGATATCTTCATCCATGAAAAGCATAATGCTTTCCGGTAACGCATCGATACTTCTTGATTGGATAAAGAATGTCAAGAAGGCGAACAGCGGGGCGATAATCCAGGTATTGCGCAAGTCGGGCGGGGAGGCGTTTGCCGACGGCGAGACGATAACAGCGGTGAACAATTTTCTGGAAACCGACATCTTTGCCCTGCATCACGATAACCAGTACAGGGCGGACGAGAACTTCGCGGGGTTCAACAGGTACTCTGTCAACATGGAGAAGTTCAGCGAGGCTTCCGCCGGATTTACACCGGTGAAGTTTTTCGAGGATATGGGGGGGCGGCAGTTCATGACGATATTCTTCCCGATAGTTTCGAGCGATGAGTGCATGGCGTGCCACGGCTACGACAGCGACACGCTAAGAGGCGTCGTAAGGGTTTCAATGTCGATGGAGTCTTTTCTCGGCGAGTCGGCGCGTATAAGAAATGAGTTTGCCTATCTGGCGTCAGCCATGCTTCTTGTGGCGTTCCTTGCTATCTACATGTTGCTCAGGAGACTTGTCATTACCCCTGTTAGGTCGATGATTGATACGGTCAAAAAGCTATCCAGCGGCGATCTCACTTCGTCGGCTGAGATAGATTTCAGGAACGAGATGGGGGATCTGGCCGACGCGATAAACAACATGGCGTTCCGGTTCGGCTCGATGGTGAAAGGGATAAAGTCGGAGATAAATCTCCTTTCAAGCGCGGCGGAGGAGGTATCGGAGAGTTCCAAGCAGTTGTCCGGCAATTCCACCGAAGGGATATCTGGCTCAAAGTTTCTCACGCAGTCCGCCGGCAAGCTCTCCGAGACGGTTGCGGAGGTTGCCAGCCTCGCGGAAGGGATATCGAACTCCATAAGGCTGACCGCCTCGGCAGTCGAGGAACTTGGCGCCTCAATCGCGGAGGTGGCATCGAAATCGAGCCGCGAACTTCAGATTGCGGGTGAGGCGAACATGCAGACCGAAAGGACCAGGGCGCTTCTGGAAAACCTGAGCCTCTCGATAGGGGAGATAGGTGGCGTACTTGAGACGATAGAGGATATCGCGGAGCAGACCAATCTTCTTGCGTTGAACGCGACCATCGAGGCATCGGCCGCCGGGGAACCGGGGAAGAGATTCGCCTCTGTAGCGGGAGAGGTTAAAGAGCTTGCCGGGCAGGCCTCATCCGCCGCCTCCGAGATAGGGAGGAAGGTGGAAGAGATAGGGAAGAGCGCAAAGACCGCGTCCGATTCCGTTGAGGCTATATCCAATGTTGTAACGGAGATAAACCGCATATCTGTGCGGATATCCGAGCTGGTAGGTAAGCAGACAGCGGCGGCGCGCGAGCTTGAGAGGTCGATCACAAGTTCATCCGACACAGCCAACAGGATATCCCAGAACGCCAGGTCGGTTTCCACTGGTGTAAACGAAGTGACTATTTATCTCGACCAGATAAACCAGGTTGCGAAGGAGTCGGTCGATCGCGCGTCGGCGTCGAAGGAGAACGCGAATTCCCTTTCGATGCTTGCGAAGGACCTGCGACAGCTGGTTATCAAGTTCCGCGTCGACGACGAGGATTGACAGGAAGTTCGTTATTTATTCCAGGCATCTCCCTTGCGGGATTATGTGAAACTCCCCTTTCCGGTAGCGTGGAATTTCTCAGTGATCGCGAGCGGAGCAAGACAATCAATTTCTGCGATGACAGCTCACATCAGATTCGTTTATCTGATTTTGGATCAAGGATGTCGCGCAGGCCGTCGCCAGTGAGATTGATGGCGAGCACGAGGAGCATGAGACAGATGCCGGGGAATGCCGTGAGATGCGGGGCGATAAGGAGGAACGATCTCCCTTCATTGAGCATTGCACCCCAGCTTGGCGCGGGGGGCTGAATGCCGAGGCCGAGAAAACTTAGTCCCGCTTCGCCGACTATCACCGCCGCCATTCCGAATGCCGCCTCTATTATGAGGGGGGCGCTCGCGTTTGGTATGTAATGCAGAAAGATAAGTCTCGACTGTTTCGCTCCCGCGGCGGAGGCGGCGAGAACGAATTCACGCTCTCTTAGCGAAAGTATCTGTCCCCGCACAATCCTTGCAAAGCCGACCCATCCGGTGAGGCATAATGCCACGACCACATTGAACAATCCCGGCCCGAGTATCGCCATTATCGATATGGCAAGTAGTATTCCGGGAAATGCGAGGACAATATCGATTATCCGCATTATCGTCTCGTCGACCTTTCCACCGAACGCCCCCGCGATGCTCCCGATGATCGTTCCGGCAAGCGCGCTCACGGTGATGGTAATAAGGCCGACCGTCAGGCTGACCCTTGAACCGTAAATGATACGGCTCAATATATCCCGACCAAGAAGATCTCTCCCGAGAAGGTGCCCCGCTTCCGGCGTGGAGAGACCGAACAGAAGTTCTTGATCAAATGGGCTGGCAGGAGCGATGAGGGGGGCAAAGAGCGCCACGATGACGAAAAATGAAAGCATGGCTACTCCGATGAGGAACGTTGCGCCGTATTTTCCGCTGTTCATCTATCGACTCTCACTCTCGGGTCGATCACTCCGTAAAGAATGTCGACAAGGAAGTTTACGAAAACATAGCAGGCCGATATGTTGAGTACGCACCCCTGAACGACCGGGTAGTCGCGCGCCTCGATAGCTTCTATCATCAGCCTTCCAATGCCGGGCCATGAAAAAATTGTTTCGGTAATGACCGCGCCGGAGAGAAGCGCGCCGAGTTGAAGGCCGGAAACTGTGATGACCGGGATAAGCGCGTTTGAAAGGGCGTGCCTGAAATAGACCGCGGTTTCATTCAATCCCTTAGCGCGGGCGGTGCGGATATATTCGTCACCCATTACTTCGAGGATGGATGAGCGGGTGAGTCGAACGAGTATCGCGGCTAGCGCAGTGCCGAGAGTAATCGCCGGGAGGATGATGCTATCGAATCCCCCTCTGCCGGAGACCGGGAGTATGGCGAACTCTATGGAGAAAAGCATGATGAGTAGAGGGCCGAGCCAGAAATTCGGTATCGCAATTCCGAAAAGCGAGGCGACAAGCGTCCCCTTGTCGACGGCGGTATCCTTTCTTGCGGCGGAGAGAACGCCGAGCGGGATGGAAACCGCGACCGCAAAGAGCATCGCGAAAAGCGCGAGCTCGGCTGTGGCGGGCCAGCGTGAAACAATTTCTTTCAGCACCGGCTCGTGCGAGTGAATGGAGGTTCCGATGTCCCCCTGTAATATCCCAGCAAGGTATGAAACATACTGTACGCCAAGCGGCCTGTCGAGGCCTAGTTGCCGCCTCAGCTCCTCCTTGTCGGCAGACTGCGCCGATTCGCCGAGCATTATCTCCACAGGGTCGCCGGGGATAAGATGTATCATCAGGAAAACCACGGTCACTACTCCGAAAAGAGTCGGGAGGAGTAGCGATACCCTGCGCAGGACAAACGATAACATTTTACAATCCATCTTCGCTGTTGAAGGTTTTACAAACGGTACTATCCATCGTCATTCCTTAAAGTATACGCCGGCCAGCGAGTCGAGGCTCTCGTCGGGGTAAATTTCGAATCCTTGCACCCGTCTGTCCATTACCGCGATATTTTTGCCGAACCAGAGGTGGACATATGGCGTGTCGTTTGAGATCATTTCCTGCACCTTGCTGTAGATCTCTTTTCTCCTTTCCAGGGAAACGGTTTTTCTGCCGATGGTGAGGAGGGAGTCGAGCTCGGTATTGAAATATCTTCCTCGGTTGGCCCCGTCCGGAGGGAGGCTTTCGCTATGAAAAATGTAGTAATAGATGTCCGGGTCCGCCACCCCTACCCATGTAAGCGAATAGATCTGAAAGTTTCCGCTCTTGATGTCGGAAAAAAAGGTTCCCCATTCAAAGCTCTTTATCTCTATAGCTATGCCGACCTGTCTCAGCTGTTCGCCGATTATCTCCGCTATCTTTTTTCTGGTCGGGTTTTTACTTGTCTTGTATGTGAGCGAAAAGCGCGGTGAGCCGTCGGGCTTTTCAATGAATCCGGCGTCGTCGAGAAGTTTTTTTGCCAATTTCGGATCGTGGGCTGTGCGTCGAAGGTTCGGATTGAAAAATTCGTTCGATTCCGCGATTATGCTCTCCGCCTCTACGGCGGTATTTTTCAGCAGGTATTTGATAATCGAATCGCGGTCGATGGCTTGTCCGATAGCTTTTCTCACGTTTGAATTTTTCAGAATTTCATCTTCCATGTTGAAGCCGAGGTATGAAACGTTAGTCCCGGTTTCCATCGCTATCTTCAGATTTTTCTGCTCTTCCAGCCAAGGGAGCACCGCAGGGGTGACGCCGTTGGAAATTAAATGTATATCCCCTTTTTTAAGGGCAAGCATCCGCACAGTTTCATCCGGGATAATTTTGAATATCACGCCGGAAAGTTTCGGCTTTCCAAAAATAAAGCCGTCGAAACCTTTTAAGGCGAGTTCCGCCCCCCTTTCGTAATTCGAGAACGCGAAAGGCCCTGCGCCGACAGGCTCTTTTGTGAGGTCGTCGGCCCCCTCGGGCACGATGCCGATGGTCAGGTTTCCGAGAAATGGGGCGAAGACCTCGCTTAATTTAATTATGACAATATGTTCGTCCGGCGTATCTATCGATTCGATCTTTGAAAACGAATTTTTCTTTGGGGAGATGCTGTCTGGGGCGAGGATAGATTCGAACGTAAAGCGGACGTCAGCAGAGGTCAACTCCTTGCCGCTATGGAATTTTATCCCCTCTCTAAGATGGATGACGTATGTCCTGTCGTCAGGCTGATCGACCGATTTCGCGAGGTAGGGTTCAAGGTTAAGTTTTTTATCCCTGCGAAGGAGGCCTGGGTATATGAGGCCGCACACGGTGGAGGAGATGGCGTCGGTGGCAAAGCGGGGATCGAGAACGGAAGGCCCCGTCTCTGTTCCAATTACGAGCACATTCTCAGGGAGAGGTTTTCTCGAAGTGCATGAGAGGATGAAGAGGGGAAGGATGAAGAGCGCGAATATTTTCTGTTTCACATTATCATGGGTTTTTTATTGCCTTGTCGGCAATGTCGTTTCGGAAATAACAGCCGTCCCATGAGATGCCCTTTACGCGGCTGTATGCGAGATCCTTTGCCTCCTTTATCGTTCTTGCCGTGGCGGTAACACCAAGGACGCGCCCGCCGGAGGTGACCACCTTTTCATCCTTCACGCCGGTCCCTGCGTGGAAAACGGTTACGCCGTCTAAATTCTTCTCCAGTCCTTCTATGGTTTTTCCTTTCGCGTATGAGCCGGGATATCCACCCGCCGCCATTACAACGCAGACGGATGCGTTTTCCGGCCATTCGAGATCGATCCCTGTGACATCTCCATTTGCCGCCGCTTCAAGGAGGTCGAGGAGGTCGCCGGGGTAGCGTGAGAGTATCGGCTGTGTCTCCGGGTCGCCGAACCGCACGTTGAATTCGAGCACATACGGCTCCCCGTTTTCTATCATCAGCCCCGCGTAAAGGAAACCTGTGAATGGGGAACCTCTCCTTTTCATTTCGGCGAGTAGCGGTTTGATTACTCTTTCATCGACTTTTTTTCTCACGTTGTCGGTAACGATCGGTGCCGGGGAGTATGCCCCCATCCCACCCGTGTTCGGGCCGGTGTCGTTATCGCCGATCCGCTTGTGATCCTGCGATGTGGCGAGGGGAACGAAGTTCTCTCCATCCGCTACGACGATGTACGACGCCTCTTCTCCGCCGAGGAACTGCTCGATGATCACCCTGTTCCCCGAATCGCCGAAGATCCTTTCGCCCATGACATCTTTCACGAATGCTGTTGCTGATGCGGCGTCTGGCGCGACGAGCACACCCTTGCCAGCGGCGAGTCCGTCCGCCTTCACTACCTGTGGAAACTTTTTTACGCCGTTCAGGTAGGCGATAGCTTCATCGGCACTTGTGAAGGTGTGGTATTCGGCGGTAGGGATATTTGCCGAAATTAGAACCTCTTTCATGAAGATCTTGCTCCCTTCGAGCCTTGACGCTTCCATGGAGGGGCCGAATATTTTAAGGCCGTTCTTTTTAAAGAGGTCGACAATTCCCGCCACTAGTGGCTGTTCGGGGCCGACTACGGTGAAGTTGATCTTTTCATTTTTGGCGAATGCGAGGAGCGCCTCAATATCCTCCGCTCTGATATCTATATTTTCAGCAACCGATATTGTCCCGGCATTTCCGGGTGCGCAGTAGATCCTGGAAACGCGGGGCGATTGGGCGATCTTCCAGGCGAGGGCGTGCTCCCTTCCCCCTCCACCTACTACAAGTATTTTCATTGGGAATAAGTATAACGTGAAGAGTAGGGTGGATTAAATCAATTTACAATTGAATTTCTTCTATGTAATCGAGGTCGCGGTGTTCGCCGTTCATGTCGATGCCGAAACCGTAAAGCCACCGCTTGCGCGCCAATTCGATTGGGTAGTTGAGTTCGAAGCAGGCGTATGTCAGGTAGCTGTCAGTATCTATGTTGCTCTTCTTTACTACGACAACGGATATGAGATTCGACGGGTTGAATGAGCATATCGTGTCCCAGGCGAGCTTCAATGTTTCCCCTTCGTCAACAAGGTCGTCGATGATCACCACGAATTTCCCTTCGAAATCCTCGCGGGTGTATTGAAACTCTTTTAATTCGGGTGTTCTCAATTCTGTCCCATCGGAGCGTTTTATGGTCATCGGTTTTTCCGTTATGGCCGGGCCTCCCAAACAGGGGCCGCAACCCCCGAACGTGTCTTCCACGAACATGGCAAACATCCTTGAGGCGGTTGCCGCCCCGTTCAAAAGCGGAACAAGGACTATCTCTCCGGCGTCTGGCGGTAGCTTCTCCAGCGCCTTGGCGGTTATCTCCCGTAACCTTTCGGCTATTTCGTCGCGCGTAAAGAGGATGGTCCGCTTATTGTTTTTCATTTTCCTATTTTAACAGGCTCCCGGTTGACAAAACTGTGCGCTAAAATTTCGCCATCCTTAAGCGTAAGGACAATCTCCCCTTCCTTCTGGGTGTCCATTATCGTAATTCCCTTTTTTTCGAGCCGTTCTACCGTTGTTTTGGAAGGCATTTTCCAGCGATTGTACCTGCCGGAACTTATGATGGCAAGGGAGGGGTTGACCTTATTAAGGAATGATGCCGTGGCGCTCGTCTGCCCTCCATGGTGACCGACTTTCAATACATCGGCTGAAAGGTCTATCCCCCTTTCAAGGAGCCTCTTTTCGGCATTTTTTTCCATGTCCCCAGCATGCAGAATTCTGGAACCTTCAGAAGATATCATCAGCGCGATTGAGAGGTCGTTGTCGATGGAGTTCGGATTTTCCGCCGCGAATCGGGGGTCTGGATGTATGACCATAAGGCTATCCCCCTTCATTCCTACGAAATCGCCAGCACGCAGAGAGGAAACCGGGATACCCTTCTCCTTTGCCACGCTTCGAAGCTGTTCAAGGAGCGCCGTATGTTTGGGCTGATCGTTGTCGTAATATTTCGCTATTTGAATCCTTTTCATAACGGTGAGAAGGCCACCGGCGTGGTCGTCGTCGCCGTGTGTCGCAATTACGGCGTCGAGCTTTCGTACCTTCAGTCTTGCGAGCGCAGGGACGATCACATATTCGCCGATATCGAGCCGCCCCCTGTTTATTCCTCCGTCTATCAGGATGTTTCGTCCGTCCTTTAGCATTATCAGAGAGGAGTCACCCTGCCCAACATCGAAGAATCTTATTTCGGTGTTCTCCCTCGGCCATGAAACAAAGAATGGAACCAGCAGAATGAAGAGGAGAGCGGAAAACCATACTCGATATCTGTGACGAAAAAACCATGAGAGGAGAACAAGGTAGTAAATGATCACCACCGGCAAAGGGAGCGCCGGGCCGGAAATGGTAAGAAGATCGAGTCGGGAAAAAAAGTCGGCGATAAAGTTGATCCCTCCGAAAAAGAGAATGCCGAACCATGCGACGAGCGAACCGACCGCGGGGTGGATATCGTATAGAAATACTCCTATAAGAGTGGATGGAACAGCAACCGCTGTCATCGGCACGGCAAAGATGTTCGCCAAAAGCCCTCCGAGCGGGACGCGGAAAAAGTTTGCCAGGACTACCGGCGCCGTTGCGAAGGTAACGGCTATCGATATTTTAATGGAGATGACCAGAAATTTCCCAACCTTGTCGACAAGGGACGCCGTTCGGATATTTTCGATTTCCTCTTTTTCAGTACCTTCTCCGGCGAATAAAAGAAGGATCCCGAATACGGCGATGTATGACATCTGGAACGATGCCGAGAAGAGCGCGGCGGGATCGAACAGCAGAATGATTATTGCGGAGAGCGCGAGTGAATTGTAAATCTCTTTTTCTCTGCCGATGAGGGCGGAAACAAGGTAGACGCCGACCATAATGCCCGCCCGGACTGCGGAGATCTTAATTCCAGTTGAAAGGACGAAAACAAAACAGACGAAAAGTGAAAAGAAAAGCGCCGCTTTTTTATGAAACCCGGTAAGAGTGAGGACAGGGTGGAACTTCCCGAACAAGTGAAAAAAGAAGAAATATAGGACGGCGTATGACAGCGCCGATATGAATCCTACATGCAGGCCGGAAATGGCGAGAAGGTGCGCCAAGCCGCTGGTCGTGAAGCGCCATCGGGCGTCGCCGGAGATTCTGTCGGTTATCCCGACTGTCATGGATTCCGCCACCGGCGCAAGCTCGGCTCTGAAATGGCTCTGGATGTATTGGTGCGCTTTTCTTCTCAGTTTTTCGCCGAGCCGGTAAGGGTCAGTTTGAAAACCCGAGAGGCTCTCGATGGTGATCTTCGACGAATGCGGGACCGCGGTACGAGCGCCGATCCCCTTATCTTCCATGTATTGGCTGTAATCAAATCCGTCAATATTTCTGAATGATGTTATCGGCATCAGTTTGACATTTTTCAGCGTAACCGTATCGCCAGGGAGCGGCATTTTATCCCGACGGTAAACAGTAACAAGCAGGAGACCATGCGCGGGATTTTTTCTGTCGCTGAAGGAAATGGATTCTGTTTCGAGGTGGAACTGGTAGCTCTCGCCAAAATACCTGAAACCAGTGGCTGTTTTTCCCTGTATCGTGACATTGTTCTGTGGAGCAAACGATGAGATATGGCCAGGTTTGAGGAAATCTTCCTCCGAACCGCTGATAAGCAGGAATCCAGCCGCCGAAAAAACAGGTATCAGGATACGCAGTTTTAAAGGAATCCTTGAAATGCCTATTATGCAAAGAGTGAAAAATGTTATTATGAAGACGCTGGCGGTTGAATAGCCGAATTGCCTTCCTGTTAAAATGCCGGTGATCAAAGCCAGGCATAGGTCGGCAGAAGGCGTAGGTAAAAGCCTTATCAAATCAGGTTTCCCTCCGCAAATGATACAGTCCTTTTAGTTTGTTGACTATATAGTACATGCAGGATTATATAAAGGTTGTAAAGTCAGATTAACGGATAAATCAAAATAATTTTGAGGGGGTTTACATGGCAATAAAGGTAGGCATAAACGGTTTCGGACGAATCGGACGAAATATCCTTCGTGCCGCGTTACATGATAAAAATATTGATTTTCTGGCGGTAAACGACCTGACCAATCCTGAAACCCTTGCCCACCTGTTTAAATATGACTCGGTACTTGGCAACCTACCGGACGAAGTAACCGTTGAAGGTGATGTTATCAAGGTAGCTGGCCGCAAGATCAAGGTGTTAAGCGAGCGCGATCCCGCGGCTCTTCCATGGGGAAAAATGGGGGTTGATATCGTTGTCGAGTCGACCGGATTTTTCACAAAACGCGCTGACGCTCAAAAGCATATTGACGCCGGCGCGAAAAAGGTGATCATCTCGGCCCCGGCGAAGGATGAGGACATAACCATTGTGCTTGGGGTCAACGAGGGGAAGTACGATAAAGCAAAGCATCATGTTGTTTCAAATGCTTCATGCACGACCAACTGTCTTGCGCCGGTCGTTAAGGTACTTATAGAAAAATTTGGATTTGTTTCTGGCCAGATGACTACGATTCATTCCTATACAAATGACCAGAACGTGCTCGATTTTCCACATAGCGATTTGAGGAGAGCGCGAGCGGCCGCTCTTTCCATGATACCGACTACGACAGGCGCCGCGAAGGCGGTCGGTCTTGTTTTGCCGGAAGTGAAAGGGAAGCTCGATGGTCTTGCCATAAGGGTCCCAACGCCGAACGTATCGCTGATCGACCTTGTATGCGTGGTAGAAAAGGAGACCACCGCTGATGAGGTGAACGCCGCACTGAAATCCGCTTCCGGCGGCGCGTTGAAAGGATACCTGGAATATTGCGAATTGCCGCTTGTCTCGAAGGATTTCCAGGGGAATCCCGCTTCTTCGGTAGTAGATTCACTCTCTACGAAAGTGATGAACAAGACACTGGTCAAAGTTCTCGCGTGGTACGACAACGAGCTGGGGTATTCGAACCGGGTTGTTGACCTGGTGAAATTCATGGCGGGCAAGGGTCTATGAACAACAAGCTCTGCCTTAGCGATATTGATGTAGAGGGGAAACGCTGTTTTGTCCGCACCGATTTCAATGTGCCCCTCGACGAGTTTCAGAACATCACAGATGACACAAGGATAAGGGCATCGCTTCCTACGATTAACCACCTTATAGACAGCGGAGCGAAGATAATTCTGGCATCCCACCTTGGCAGACCGAAGGGGAAGAGAAATCCGTTGATGAGCCTGAAGCCGGTAAGGGCGAGACTTTCTCGTCTTCTCAAGCAGGAGGTAAAATTCGTTGAGGAGTGCATCGGCCCGGAGGTGGACAAAGAGGTAGCCGATTTGAAGGAGGGGGAAGTGCTCCTTTTGGAGAACCTCAGGTTCTACAAGGAGGAGACCGATAATGATCCTGAGTTTTCCAAAAAGCTTGCCTCATTGGCGGATCTGTATATAAACGACGCATTTGGTTCCGCTCATCGCGCACACGCCTCCACCGAGGGGATAACGAAGTTCATGAAGATATCGGCATGCGGCTTTCTGATGAAGAAGGAGATAGATTATTTTCACAGGGCGGTCTCCGATCCCGCGCATCCAGTGGTGGCGATCGTCGGGGGGGCGAAGGCTTCCACCAAGATAGCGGTTCTGCTGAACCTTCTTGAGAAGGTGGACAAACTGATAGTCGGCGGGGGCCTTGCCTTTACTTTTCTCAAGGCGCGGGGACGTGAGATAGGGAACAATATCCTTGAAGAGGAGATGCTACCAGACGTTAGAAAGATCATGGATAAGGCGAAAGAGCGTGGTGTGAAATTCTACCTCCCCGTCGATTTTGTCGTTGCCGAGAAGATAGATCCCAGGGCTCAGACAAAGGTTGTCACTTCGCAGGAGATTCCGGAGAATTGGGTGGCCCCTGATATTGGACCGGCGTCGGTTAAGCTTTTCTCGGAGGCACTACAGGACGCGCGAACGATTATCTGGAACGGCCCGATGGGGGTATTCGAGATGGACATTTTTTCCAGGGGGACAATGGGGATTGTCTCCGCGGTGTCGAACGCTTATGCCACGACAATCGTAGGGGGGGGCGATACCGATGTTGCGGTACATCGCGCCGGCGCCGAAGACAGCATCTCCTTCATATCCACAGGGGGGGGAGCCTTTCTGGAGCTTCTTGAGGGGAAAGTTCTTCCGGCTTTGGCCGCACTTACGGATAATCCGGATAAAAAGCATTGATAATTAGGCCTATTCCAGCCGTTACGTTGCCTATTGCACCTCTTTTGTGACAAAATGTACACGGCAAGTACAATTGCCTGTTTCATAAATAGAACTGGGGTGTTTTTTGAACAATGTCGGAAAATAAAAAGAATTTGAGGGAGTCGGACCTTACAAAGATCACTAACGGGGAAGTGAAAAAGGAACGACGCAGGGAAAACCAGAAATTTCTTGATTCCTACGCCAGGTATTTCGACAATCAGATAAAAAAACTCTCCGACATCGGGATTGCGCTTTCATCAGAAAAGAATCTCGATAAACTCCTTGAAATGATCCTGAATGAGGCGATGTCGTTTACCAGCGCCGATGCTGGAACCCTTTACACCAAAGAGGGGGAGGCGCTTGTCTTCAAGATAATGGTGAACAATACTTTCAAGACGCGGTCCGGGGGGACTTCCGGCACGCCGATTACGCTGCCTCCGGTTAATCTCGTGAGGGAGAACGTATCCGCATACTCCGCCATTACCGGCGAAACGGTAAATATACCGGATGTTTACACAGCAAAAGAGTTCGATTTCACCGGTCCCAGGAAATACGACGCCGCGACAGGATACAAATCTACCTCCATGCTGGTGGTACCTATGAAGAATCAGGATAACGAGATCATAGGTGTTCTCCAGCTTTTAAATGCAACCGACACATTGACGGAAACGGTCATCCCTTTTCCTGACGATAAGGTGTCGCTTACGGAATCGCTTGCTTCTCAGGCCGCTGTAGCGATCACCAACGCCCAGCTTATACAGGGAATGGAAAACCTCTTTAATTCGTTCGTAAAGGTTATGGCTACCGCGATCGACGAAAGGTCGCCATACACCGGCGGCCATATCAGGAGGGTCGCCGAGCTGGGTGAGTTGATGTGCGATGTAATTAACAAATCCAACGCCGGAAAATTCAAGAACATAACCTTTACCCCTGAGGAGCGCAAAGAGATACTGATAGCAGGGTGGATGCACGATGTTGGCAAGATCACCACTCCGGTGCATATCATGGACAAATCCACAAAGCTGGAAACGATAAGCGACAAGGTGGAACTGGTAAAGGCCAGGTTCATGCTTATCGAGACGGTATTGCGAGCTGAGTGGCTCGAAAAGAAGGTTGAACTTCTTCAGAACGGCAATTCAGGCGAGGAGATTCAAAAAGGAGAAGAGAACCTGGGGGCGACACTCGAAGAGCTTCGCGACGACCTTGAGTTTATTGTCAAGTCGAATACCGGCGGGGAGTTCATGTCCGATGACAAGGTGGAGAGAATAAGGAACATAGGGACAAAGACGTTCACCCACAACGGTGAGACCTCCAATTACCTTTCGGAGTCCGAAATTGAAAATCTCAGCATCAGGAAAGGTACCCTGCTGGAATCCGAAAGAAAACTGATGCAGGATCACGTATCGGTCACGCTCAAGATGCTTAACCAGATCCCATTCACGAAACACCTGCGCAATGTGCCGCTTTTTGCGGGGTCGCATCATGAGTGTGTGGACGGCAGTGGATATCCTCTCGGATTGAAGGGGGACGATCTACCGCTTGGTGGACGTATCCTCAATCTTGTCGATTTCTATGAGGCTCTGTCAGCCTCCGACCGCCCGTATAAGAAGAAAATGCCGATCGAAAAGGTCATCTCCATTCTTCAGGCGGAGGCCGACCATGGGAAGATAGATTCCGACCTCCTGGCGCTTTTCCTCAAGGAAAGGGTTTGGGAAACCTATGAAAAAATGGAAGCGGAAAAGAAGAAAAATGCCGCTGCCGAAGCAGGTGAAAGCGAGTCTTCCGAAACAGGCAGTGTAGATGAAGTTGAAAGCGATACCGCCGAGAAGGCGAAACTGGCATAAGTGTTCTCCACTTTGAAAGATTTTCTCCTCAATGTCTGGCGCTTTCTCGCCTACTTTGTGATGGATCTCATCCTGCACGTTGTATATCGAGCTGGTTCAATAGGGTCGGAAAATATTCCAAAAAGCGGCGGAGTGTTCATAGCTTCAAATCATCTGTCGGGGATGGATATACCGATAATCCCCTACTTCGCTGTGAGCCGCTTCTCCTCAAGAAAATTCTACAGCCCCGGCAAAGAGGAACTGTTCAGGTTTCTTCCGGCGGCGCTTCTCTTCAAATCACTCCGCGCGTTTCCGATAAAGCGAAAGAGCAGGGATGTCGCGGGGATGCAGAGAATAATCGATTTGGTGAAGGATAATATCGTTGTCATATATCCCGAAGGGACCCGTTCAAGGGACGGGATACTGAAACCGGGCCAGCCTGGAATGGGGCGGCTCATTTACGAATCGAAAGTAAATGTTGTCCCAACGCTGGTTATAAATACCAACAGGCTCTTCAAGGGGAAGCTCCCGAATTTCTCACAGAGAATGTATGTCGTTTTCGGCAAGCCGCTGAACCTGGAGCCTTATTTCAGCCGTGAAGGGACAAAAGACAATTTCAGGCAGATAGTAAAATATCTGATGGACGAGATAGCGAAACTCAAGGAAGAGTATCGGCATCTGGATAGCATGCCGCATATTTCAAGCGAGAAACCAGGCGGCCAGGAGCAGGGAAATAGTGACGCCTGACGACAGTATGGCGGAAGGCAAAACGGGCCGGAGGGTAGAGAATGAGTTTTCCGATTTGTTTCTTATGAAAGGGAGCGGACGGTGATTGTATTCCTTCAAAACCTCTTCAGGTTTATTGTCTTCTTTTTCGTCGACTTCTTTTACAGGCTCGTTTTCAGATCCTACGTTATCGGTACTGAAAATATCCCAAGGAACGGAGGAGCGCTTATTGCCCCGAATCATATCTCCGGCTGGGATGTTTTTATTGTCCCATATTTCGCGCTGAACAGATTTTCATCCCGCCAGATGTGGGCCCCGGCCAAGGAGGAGCTATTCAGTTTTCCGCCGATGGGGTGGGTGCTGCACATACTCCGGGCGTTCCCTGTGAGGAGGAAGAAGAGCGATTACGCCTCCCGCGACAGGACCGCCGAGATAACGCGGGATCACTTGGTGATGATCTTCCCGGAAGGAACGCGCTCGAAGAACGGAAAGCTGGGCCGTGGGCGCCCCGGCGTGGGAAAGATCATCTGGGATTCGCGGGTGCCGGTAATACCGACACTTGTAATAAATACGAATTACTGTGTGATACCGGGACTCTTCATGCTCAATTTCTTTCAAAAGCTCTACGTGGTTTACGGAAAGCCTCTCGATTTTTCGAGATTTTGGGGGAGAGAGGATACAAAGGAGACATCGCAGGAGGTTGCCGATTATCTAATGAAAGAGATTGCCAGAATGAAGGAGGAGTACAAGCATCTCGACTCAACGCATGAATGGATAAAGCGGCGAGTTGAAGCGAAGTACAGAAGATATGAGGAAAAGATTAAGATGATGGACGATGCGGATAGCGGGGGTTGACGAGGCGGGGCGAGGTCCTCTCGCGGGTCCGGTGGTCGCTTCCGCTGTCATCCTGAACGGGGGGAAGCCTCCTCATCCGCTTGTCGATTCGAAGAGTATCGGCGAGGAGCGGAGGGAAAGGATATTCGACTGGCTGTTCGAATGCGGAGCCGAGATCGGCATCGGCATTGTGGAACATGATGAGATAGACAGAATAAACATTCTTCAGGCGTCTCTCCTGGCGATGAAAAAAGCGGTGGAGATGATAAGTCCAATGCCGGAAATGCTGCAAATCGACGGACAGTTTACTATCAGCGGTTTCAGCGGGGATATCAGGCAGGAGGCTGTCATAAAAGGTGATACGAAGATAGAGGCTATCTCGGCGGCATCCATCGTTGCGAAGGTGACCCGTGACAGGATAATGAAAAAATATCACGAAGAGTATCCTCAATACGGCTTTGCCAAACACAAGGGGTATCCGACAGCATCTCATAAAAAGGCGATCGCCGAACATGGTCCCTCTCCGATCCACAGGCTGAGTTTCAGAGGCGTGAAAGGTATATAGGCATGGCGGGATTCTTGTCGCGTCTGGCGAGGCTGGCAGCACTTGAGTTCGGCAAGAGTTCGGAGGATATGGCGGCGCGGAAAATGAGGAAATCAGGCTACAGGATCATTGACAGGAATTTCAGTTGCCGCGAAGGGGAGATAGATGTAATTGCCGAGCAGGATGGATGCCTGGTTTTTTGCGAGGTTAAGGGGAGAAGAAACTCAAATTTCGGCTCCGCGCTGGAGGGGATTACCCCGGCGAAAATCAGAAAAATAAAAAAGGCGGCGGAGGTGTATATCGCCAGGAACGGACTTCATGAACAGGACTGCAGGTTCGACGTGGTTACGATAGATGAGTCCGAAGGGGAGCTGAAGTTGGAGATAATCCCCAACGCGTTCTAGCAACAGGTTTTTGCAGGGTCAGATATTTTCCGCGGAGCCTACCTCTAGTTCTTCGAACCAGTCCAGGAACTTTTCCGCTTCGGCTTTTTTATATATCGCGCCATGCTGGGGGCACATCATGTTTATATCGAGTTTTCTCACCCGTTCTATCCATTGGTTTTTTGCTGTCTTTGAAGGCATCCATCGCTTGTGGAATCCTTCAATGTACTGGACATGTCTATCGAAATCTTCAACAAAGATGCCGCTGTTATCCTTTGGCAAAAGCGCCGCCCCTATATCTCCGCTGAACAGGATCTTCGCAGTGGGGTCGTAGAGTGAAAAGTTGCCAGAAGAGTGGCAGTAGTGCGCAGGGATCAGTTGTAATTCGTCGCTTCCGCCAAGCGGGAGGGTCATCCCTGCGTCCGGTATCTGGTAGAGAGTTCTGTCACTCCCGAAGTGGGGAATGAACAGCGACCATATCGAAGGAACATAAACTTTCATGTTCTTGCAGACTCCGAACCAGAGGGAAAGAGAGGAACATATATCCGGGTCCTGGTGCGAGCAGAAGAGAATTTCGATGTCGTCCATTTTTATTTCGCGGGAGATGGTTGATAAAACGGGAGGGAATATCTCCATGCCGCCCGGATCCAGCAGAAGCCCTTTTCCGTTTTCCATGATGAGATATTCATTTGTATCTATGACAATATCTTTTTTATCGGGGTCGCGTCCAAAAAAGAGCCAGCGTCTCCCTTTTTTATTAAAAAGTTCATAGGTTTTAATAAGCTGTACCTCCGAGTTTAGTTTACACCCTTGCGATATTGTTTGTATGTTTCTATCATTTTTATCAGCTTGTATACTTCTTCTTCAGCATCCTCATGTATTTTGGCGATATCGGCAGTAAGTTGGGATATGTTTTCGGCGACGATTATCAGGTCTTCACCATAGTCGCTTACCCGTACCGATTCCACTTTGGCGGTTATGGCGAGGTATTTGCTGTGTTTCTGAGTCATGTTGCGTACCCCTCCCAGCAATCCCGCGAGTTTTTGCGCGTTTTCAAAAAGCCCTTCCCTCTGATCTGCTATTGTTTTTTTGCTGGTTTCAAGGATTCTTTCGAGATGTTCCCCAGCTGTACCGGGCAAAAACTGGTGTTTGTCCGGTTTTTCAGTTTCGTTTCCATCGTCATCTTCAGCAGATTCCGCTTTTTCTTTGGCAATTATCAGATTCAAACTTTCAGCAAAAAATTTTCCTCTTTTGTTTTCGCCGTTCCATTTCGCAACCTGATTTACCATTTTCGCAAATATGTCTTCAACTTCTTCTATCATGCGCGTAAGTTCCTCAGACATGACGATAAGTTCCTTAACCAGCACGGAGAACGGTTCGCCGGCGGCGCCGATCCGTGATGATGCGACTTGGGCGTTTATCGCAAGTTTCCTTGAGTGCCTGGTCAAATCCATAATGCCTTTGAAGGAGAGGTTTACGTCGATCGCCTTTAATTTCAGGCTCTCTTCCATTAATTTCAGGCTCACGGGTTTATTCTATCTTATTGAGGCGAGGAATCAATTTTTCAAGTTTCTAGTAATGTATTATGTTCCACTGGAATAGAAATTGTCGGTAAATCCGTTTTTATAGCAGTTTTTGAAAATTCTAATTTGGTAATAGGATGCTGTCCGACGTTACGTTATAATACAGTTTTTCGGCAATTCGCCGACGAAGGATATTTGATGAGTACCATACTGATAGCAGACGACGAGGAGAGCATGGTAGGGATGCTTGGGATCCTTTTCAAGGGTGAAGGGTACGAGATAGAGACCGCCTCAAGCACCGATGAAGCTGTGAATATTCTGGAGTCGAAAGAGGTAGATTTGGTAATTTCAGATATGAAGATGCCGACAGATGGCGGTATAAGCATATTGAAGGCATCCTTGAGAATGGACATCGACAGGCCGGTTGTAATGGTAACGGCCTACGCGTCGGCGGAGAGCGCCGTGGAGGCAATGAAACTCGGAGCATATGATTACATTACAAAGCCATTTAACGTTGACGAGATAAGGCTTATCGTGAAAAACGGGCTTGAGCGACGCGCCTTAATAAGAGAGAATAGCTCGCTTAAGGATCAATTGAGGCGGAAGGAAGGGATAAGTGAGATAGTTGGAAACTCCGAGCCGATCAATGGAGTAAAGGATCTTATAATCCGCGTGGCAGATTCTTCCAGCACGATCCTTATCACCGGGGAGAGCGGAACTGGCAAGGAGCTTGTCGCCAGGGCAATACACCAATTGTCACCCAGAAAGGACGGAAATTTCCTTTCAATCAATTGCGGCGCGGTCCCAGAGCAACTTCTCGAAAGCGAGCTGTTCGGTTATACGAAAGGCTCGTTCACGGGTGCGGTTTCAAACAAGATCGGATTGTTGGAGGCGGCAAACGGCGGCACCTTTTTTTTCGATGAGATCGCCGAAATGCCGGTATCTCTCCAGGTAAAGCTGGTTAGGGCGCTTCAGGAGCGTGAAGTGCAAAGGATTGGCGGTACAAGCCCGATACCTCTGGATGTGAGGTTTGTTGCGGCGACAAACCGGAACCTGGAGGAAGAGGTGAAAACAGGGGGATTCCGCGAAGACCTTTATTACAGGTTGAACGTTATACGGATAAAGCTCCCTTCTCTGCGCGAGAGGAAAGAGGATATACCGGCGCTGGCGAACAGCTTTTTACTGAAATTGAATGTGCAGAATAAAAGGGAAGTGAAAGGATTTATGCCCGATGTGATGAAGTTGTTCGAAAGTTACGGCTGGCGCGGAAACGTGCGTGAGCTTGAGAACGTCGTTGAGCGGGCGATGGTTCTGGAGACTTCCAACTGGATAACCATGGAAAGTCTCCCTGACAGCATCAGGAACCCGGGGCAGTTTGAAACCGCGCTAAACCTTCCGGGTGACGGGCTGGACCTTGAAGGGAAGCTGGGTCAGATAGAGAAGAGACTCATCGCCGAGGCGCTGGAAAGGAGCAAGGGCTCAAAAAGGGAAGCCGCCAAACTGTTGAATGTTAATTTGCGTTCTTTGAGATACAAGTTGTCGAAATATGATTTATAAAAGCAGAAGAGTATCGGCTCTCGCGGCGTCACTGCTGTTTGCGCTTTTGTTTGCCGGATGCGTTTCGAAGGAAAAGGCCCCGATATCCGGCGTGATAACGGGGGATATCAAGAAACTTGCGGCCGCCGCTGAAAAAGCTGAAGCTAAAAAAGATCAGAAGCGCGCCACAGAGCTGTACAAGATCATGATAGCCAACTTCCCAAGGGAGCCGGAGACGGCCTCCGCCTGGTACCATCTTGGGCAGGATTATCTTGACATGAGGGATTACAGGCTGGCGCATGAATCGTTTTCCAGCGTAGTCAAATATTTCCCCGATTCGAAATTCTTCTTCGTTTCATTCATCAATATGGGTATTTCGCTTGTTTACCTGAAACAGTATGAAGATGCGGAAAATGTCCTTACGCGGGCACTGAGAAGCAGTACGACAGCGCTTCAGAAATCCACCGTTCTATATTTTCTAGGGGAGAACAACTATCTTTCCAGCAACTATATGTCCGCCCTTGAGAGGTTTATCGAGTGCTATGGCGTTCCCGGCTTGTACAGGAGCCAGGCAGAAAGGCGGATAAAGCTCATCATGCACAACGTTCTCTCGGAAAAGGAATTGCTGAACGTCATAGACTTGTATAAGAATAAATTTCCGGCAGACGTCGCATTCATCGAGCTTTCGCAGATCTACACAAGGAACGCTGATTCGCATTCTCTCGGCAGGCTGAAGAAAAGGATGGAGAAATTATTCCCAGGGCTTGAGCTGCCTGATGAATTAGTCGAGGAAGCGCAGGAGGAGAAAGAGGCCGGAAGCGTGATTACTATCGGATGCGTTCTCCCTTTGACGGGAGAGAATTCCAAAAGAGGGATTGAGATAATGAAGGGTATTCAGCTCGCCTTTTCCATGAACAATAATATCGTGGAAAAAGGGAACGTGAAACTTGTCATCAAGGATACGCTTAGCCAATCCTCTACGGTAGCGCCGTCGATAGCGGAACTTGGAGAGGATAATTCCGTCGTGGCGATAATCGGGCCGTTTACTGAAGATGGTCTTTCAGAGGCGTTGTCAGTCGCGCCGAAATACAGGATGCCGATACTTTCGCCGGAGTATTCCATGGAGACGTACGAGATGTCCAGAATGTACCGTTTCCCGATTGGCGTGACTGAAGACAGGGAAGGGGATATCCTCGGGGAAATGGCCGTTGAAAGGCTCGGTTTTTTCCGGGCTGTAATACTCTACCCTGATAGCGAGTACGGGAAGCGCATGGTAGATTCCTTCACGACCAAATTTACCGCGCATAACGGGGAAGTTGTCGAAGCATTGCCATATGAGCCGGAAGCGACCGATTTCGGCCCGCAGATAAGGGCGATAGGAGGGATGAAGGATTCGCAGATAAGAAACCTCATTTACGCCTATGTGAAGGAAGATGAAGAAAGAACACCGGAGGAGATTAATGACCTGCTGGAGATGAAATACCAAAACGGGTATACGATTCCCTACATTGCCGACTACAAGGAATTACCTCTCACAAAGGATAATTTTTCGGTCGGGCTGAAACTTAATTACGATGCCGTATTCATTCCGGCGCCGGCGGTCAATGCCGGACTTCTGGTTCCCGAGCTAGTCTTCTACAATTTGTCCAGCGCACAGGTGATAGGCGGCGGATATTTCAGTCACCGCGATTATTTCAGGCTTGCGCAGAGACATTCCGAAAGATCGCTTTTCCCCGCGGAGTATTTTCCCGAATCCAGGAAATACGCCATCAGGACGTTTAACAAGAATTACAGGAATTCTTTTGGATTGAATCCCGGCATCGACGCCGCGCGAGTTTACGACGCGGTGAACATTCTTCTTTCGTCAATAGAATCGGGAGCCGATACTAGGAGCAGGATATGGGACGCGCTTGTGAACCTTCCCCCCTACATCGGGGTGAGCGGAGAATTCAGCGGAGGCATGGACAGCAGTCTCGTAAAAACGCCATACCTCCTGACCGTCAGGAACGGGAAGACAGTTGAATTCGAGATGGATTTCATCGAATCCGCCCAGAAAGAGGAAGAGCTGCCGGAGGTCATAAAAAAGGGTCCGGTATCAAAAGCGAAAAAGGGCAAAGTGGAAAAGAAAAGGAAGAAACCTTAGTCACATTCCTTTGTTAATTATCAATCAGGAGGCGCCAAGGCCGGCATAAAGCCTCATGCTCCTGATCATTCTCCCTGTGCGATGTCGCTATCATTGCTGTCCCCGGCAACATTCATTTGCCGGGGAACTCCAGCGCCTAATTCTTGCTGTTGTATAGCGTGATTATTTCGTTCGTGATATCGAGCGAGTTGTCATGATATATGAGGGAGCCAGGAACGCCAGGAGCCTGTTGCCCCTTTTCAAGTATAAGCGTGAAGTTTTTTTCAGCGGCGTATTTGTTCAGTGTTTTCAAAATTTCTTTGTATATCCTTTCGGTGGCATCTCTCTGCTCGGCCATAAACTCGGTCTGCTTGTCTTCACGGTACCTTTCGAACTCGCGTGAAAGTTTCCTGAGGGTTTGGTCCTTCTTGTTCCTTTTGGCCTCATCCATCATGAAACCCTGGGACTGAAGTTCGTCTTCCATTTTTTTCAATTCATCCTTTTTCTTGGCGAGAATGTCCTGTTCCTTCATGAGCTTTTCCTTCATCTTTTCAAGGACGACTTTTCCCTCCTTGGATTCGTTCAGCGCCTTTTGCATATCGATAATGCCGATCTTCATCTCTTTTGCGTCTGCGTCTGTCGCTAAAAGCGCAACCAGCGCGATGGAAAATAAAATCCTGGAAAGCATAAAAAAACTCCTTAAAAAAAGTTAAAATCCGACTCCGCCGATATTGAAATGGAACTGCATCGAGGTCTCGCCCGGCATTTTGTCGAGTTTGAAGCCCCAAGCCAGGGTTATAGGCATCATGGGCGTCATGAAATTCATTCCGAATCCAACGCCCTGGCGCATGTTCTCAATATCGAATCTCCTGCTGGTTGTTGTGGAAAGGTCTTCACCTTCTCCATACACCTGTCCCCTGTCATAAAACAGTATCCCTTTTACAGTTTTAGAAAAATGGTAGTGTACTTCAAGATTGAAAAGAAGTGAAGAGTCGCCGCCAAGGGGGAGGCCGTTGGCGTCTTTCGGCCCTACGTCGCCGTATGAGAATCCCCGCAGGCTTTGCACGCCGCCAAGATAGAAATTCTCGACGAGCGGGAGTTTGTCTCCGTTGTAGCCGCTCCCGTAATTTATCTGGCCCCTGCCGAAAATTACGAACTCCTTTGGGAGCGGGATGTACTGCCATGCTTCAAATCCAAGTTTGTAAAAATCGAGGTCGCCATTGAGAGGCCCGCCGGCGATTATCGTGTTTGCCCGTATTCTGTGACCTTTTGTAGTTACATAGTAGTTGTCCCTTGTATCGTGTACAAATATTGGCTGTATCGAGCTTGTGACCTTCACCCCCTGCTGAGATTGAAGTATGGGCGAAAGAGCGGAACCGTCTGTTGGCATCACTTCCGAGCTTTCCAGGCGATATAGAAAGCTCGCGTAAGCGTATTCGTTCAAGCCGCGCCCCAATGACACGCTGGCTCCTTTGTTGAAGCGGGTGTACCCATGTGTGGAGGTGCCGTAATCGAATTGGCGGGAGTAAACCTGGTAGCCAAGCTGTATGTCGCGATCGAGGAATTTCGGCTGACTGAAATCCATGTAGTAATCCCGTCGCAGTTTAGACTGGTCGATACTTAATGAAAGTTTTTTACCGGTTCCGAAAAGGTTGTTTTCACTTACTTTTGCAGTGACGCTTACTTCCTCGTCAAAGCTGTAACCTATTCCGGCCTGCAGGTTTCCGGTAGGTTTTTCTACCACGGTAACTTCGAGGTCCATCAGATTCGGCTGGCTCCCGCTTTTCTGCTCAATTTCCACCGCTTCAAAATATCCGGTGTTGCCTAGCCTCTGTCTGGTCCTTTGCATCTTCTCGCCGTTAAAAAGCTCGCCTTCATGAAGGCGGAATTCACGCCTGATAACGTTTTCATGGGTCTTGTCGTTCCCCTTGATATCGATGCGGCCGATGTATATTTTTTCGCCGGCGTCGACTTTTATATGTATGTCTATTACCTTCTCTTCTTCATTCTCTTTCATGGAGGGGATAGGATTTGCGTACGCGTACCCCTTGTTCGAATACATTTCGGTAATCTTGAAAAGGTTCTGCCGGAATGAGGTTTGATTGAACGGTTCCCCCTCCTTCACGGAAATATTCTTCAGTATCTCCTCGGCTGAGTAGAGGTTGTCCCCTTCGGCGGTGATCTTTCCGAAGAAGTACTGCTCCCCTTCGTGCACGACCATTGTTATGTAGATGGTCCCTTTTTGCCGGTCTATCTCTATCCTCGGGGATTCGATAGTCGCGTTGATAAAGCCTTCATCCCTGTACCTAGATTCAAGGCGTAAAACGTCGGTCTTGAGGATCTCCTTTTCGAAGTTTCCGCTGTCATTGAAGAACGAGAAGAAATCGACTTCCTTTGATTCAATCGTCTCCTTGAGCAGATATTCCTTTAGCTGTTTATTTTCGCGAAAACGTATTTCAGAGATCTTTACTTTCTGTTTCTCTTCGATGTTATAGGTGATATCGACCTGATCATCTCCAGCCTCCTTTATCTCCGCATCGACAGTTGTAAAGTAGAAACCCTTCTTCTGGTATTTTTCCTTTATCTTTGCAATATCCTTTTTCAGGAGATGCTTTTGAAAATAGGTCCCCTTTTTCATCTGGATTAGAAGGCGCATATCCTTTTCAGGGACTTCCGACGCCCCTTTAAGCTCTACCGATCTGACGAAAGGCTTTTCCTTCAATCGGTATATAAGCACCAGGCCGTCAGCCTTCTCCTCTACCTCAAGGGCGATATCGTCGAAATAGGTCAGGTCGTGAAGTCTTCGAATATCTTCCCTGGTTGTCTTTACGGAGTATTTGGAGCCGACCCTTGAATGGATGTAGTAATGGATGGTCTGGATATTCGCCCTGTTGTTCCCAACGACCTTGATGTCCTTGATCTCTTTCCTGAAATCGATTGCCGAAGCAGGAGGAACGGAAAGGAGGATAGTTGTTACGGCAATTCCTACCGCTTTAAAAACACTCCCCCTCATTGTGTAATTGGCGAAAAGATGCTGGCTATCGGCCTGGGGAAAAATCTGTACAGAGATAGATCATAGGTTACAGGCTTTCGACCGGGCTTTTTTCGACCAGTGTCAATTCTTCGTCATGAAGGTCAACGAGTATTGTGCTTCCAGGTTTAACTTCGTCTGAAAGTATTTTATCGGATAGGGGGTTTTCAAGGTATTTCTGCAATGCCCTCTTGAGGGGTCTTGCTCCGTACGATGGATCAAATCCCTTGTCGACCAGCCATGTCTTAGCGGAGTCTGTTATCTCCAAATAGAGATTCTCTTCCTTCAGTCTCTCTCGAAGTTTATTCAGCTGGGTGTCTATTATCTTGGCGATCGAGTTTCTGTCCAGCTTGTTGAAGACGACTATTTCATCTATCCGGTTGAGGAACTCCGGAGTGAATTGGCGTTTCAGTTCGGTCCGTATGCTGTCGGACATCTTCTTGTGGGATTTTTCCTGATTGTCGTTCTGGAATCCCATGGAAAAATTCTTTTCAATGGTCCGCGCGGAGAGGTTTGATGTCATTATCAGGATAACGTTCTTGAAGGATACGTGCCTGCCGTAGCTGTCCGTCAGGTTTCCTTCATCCATTATCTGGAGAAGCATCTGGTAAATGTCGGGGTGTCCCTTTTCGATCTCGTCAAGGAGCACAACTGAGTAAGGTTTTCTGCGAACCTGCTCGGTAAGCTGGCCACCCTCTTCATATCCGACGTATCCTGGAGGGGCGCCGGTGAGTTTGCTGGCGGCGAATTTTTCGTTGTATTCGGACATATCGAGCCTGATAAGCGATTTTCTGTCGCCGAACAGATATTCGGCAAGTACGAGCGCAAGCTCGGTTTTTCCTACGCCGGTCGGGCCAAGAAAGAGGAAACTGCCGAGAGGTTTCGAAAGGTCCTTGAGCCCCGCGCGGGACCTCAATACCGCTTCGCTTACTACATCAACAGCCTGATCCTGGTCGAACACCATCTTTTTCAGCTCGGACGCCATCTCTCTCAGGCGCTGAGTCTCTTCTTTCGCGAGCCTGTTGAGGGGGATACCGGTAACGGATGAGACCACCTCGGCGATATCGTGTTCGGTGACTATCGGCTGTTCCTGCTTATTTTCCTTAAGCCACTCGGTTTTCAACTCTTCCTGTTCCACCTTTAGCGCCTCTTCCTGATCGCGCAGGTCGACGGCGAGTTCAAACTCCTGCCGTTCGATCTTCTCCTTTTTCTGCCTGACTATCTCGTCAATCTGCCTTTGCAGGTTCCTGACCTCAGGCGGGAAAGTCACCTGGCGAAGCCTTACTCTTGAGCCTGCTTCGTCCAGCACGTCTATCGCCTTGTCGGGGAGGAACCTGTCGTTCATGTATCTGTCGGAAAGGATAACCGAGGAGGTAATCGCTTCGTCCGTAATGACCGCCTTGTGGTGGAGTTCGTACTCCGCCTTGAGCCCCTTGATTATCTCAATGGTCTCGTCTACCGACGGAGCGGCTACCATGATCGACTGGAATCGTCTTTCAAGCGCTCCGTTCTTTTCGATGTATTTTCTGTATTCGTCGAGAGTGGTGGCGCCTATGCACTGGATGTCGCCGCGAGAGAGCGCGGGTTTCAGCATGTTTGAAGCATCGACCGACCCTTCGGCGGCTCCCGCCCCGACCAGTGTGTGTATCTCGTCTATAAAGAGGATGATCTTGGTCGACTGCATTATCTCCTTCATGATAGATTTGATGCGCTGTTCGAACTGTCCCCTGTACTTTGTGCCGGCTATGATCGCGCCAAGGTCGAGAGAAACCACTCTTTTGTCGTAGAGAAGTTGCGGAACCTCACGGCTGATTATTCTCTGTGCCAGCCCTTCCACGATAGCGGTTTTGCCGACACCCGGCTCGCCGATAAGTATCGGATTGTTTTTTGTTCTCCTGGCAAGTATCTGGATGAGCCGCTCTATCTCCTTCTCCCTGCCGATAACCGGATCGAGCTTCCCTTTTTGCGCCAGCTCTGTAAGATCCCTGCCGAATTCGTCCAAGGCGGGGGTTTTGCTTTGCTGTTTCTCCTGGGGATTCACAGGCTCGCGCAGGAGGTTGATGGTCTGATCGCGAAGTTCGGCGAAAGTGAGGTTCATGCCGGTCAATATTTTGGACGCAACCCCTTCCTTCTCGCGCATGAGACCGAGCATCATATGCTCGGTACCGATGTAGGTGTGCCCCATTGAGCGCGCCTCTTCGACGGCATATTCAAGTACCTTTTTCGCGCGGGCCGTAAACGGTATATCTCCGATTACCAGCGAATTGGAATTCGGAGGCATCGCCTTTTCCACTTCGCTCCTGATCTGGGCAAGATCAACGCCGAGACGCTGAAGAACGGCGATCGCAACGCCGCCGCCATCCTTTAAAACGCCCATCAGCAGGTGTTCTGTGCCGAGATATTCGTGCTGGTTCTTCTCTGCCTCTTCTCGTGCCAGTATGACTACCTTGCGAGCGCGTTCGGTGAATCTTTTAAACATCAGTCAATCTCCAATCTGTATATAGATTGTGCCACATGAAGGCTTGGGTTAAAAGCCCTGCCAATTAAAAATCCACTTCCTATACAAACCTACTTATAATTATAGACAATATATCGAGTGAAAACGAATAATGATTAGTCAAAACAGATCAATTCCGCATTTGCCGGGTTTAATGGTTGCAGGCGGCAATCGGCGGCGGCGCCTGTTTGGAGCTGCTTTGCGTGCAACTACGCATGAAAGGTATGGTTGTTTTTGATATTTTCGGCTGGATCCCGGTCATGATAACTCTATGAATATTGCTGAATTTGCCGTAAAAAACCGGGTTTTTGCAAATCTTTTGCTCGCTGTTACACTTTTGTGGGGCGCGGTTTCGTATCTTTCGATGCCGAGGGAAGTCTTCCCCGCAATCCCGCTGGACATGATCATAATAAATACCCTATACAACGGCGCCACCCCCTATGAAGTAGAGCAGCAGATAACCATCCCCGTGGAAAATGCGCTTGAAGGGATGGCGGATATCGAATTTATCTCAAGCCAGAGCTATGAAAATATTTCAATGATCGAAATCAAGATCCAGCAAGGGGCCGAAGACCTCCAGAAACTTGTAAACGATATCAAGGATGAAATGGACAAGATCAAGAATTATCCCAGCGAGGCGGAAAAGCCGGTCGTTCTTCTGGTTGAAAGCGAAGTCCCTGTTATTACGGTGAACATTGCCGGGAATGTTTCGGAAGAGGTGAGGCGAAGGGTATCTGAAGATTTGAAGAGCCGTCTATTAACCGTTTCGGGGGTTGCCAGGATACAGGAGAGCGGGCTCCGGGAGCGGGAGATCTGGGTGGAAGCAGATCCATACAGGCTCTCCGCAATGCATATAAATCCCGGCCAGGTAGCCGCTGCCATAAGGACGGCAAACGTGAACATCCCTTCGGGGGTGCTTTCCGGGGGTCGGCAGGAGTATCCGTTGCGCACTTTGAGCGAATTGAAAACCGCGGAAGATGTGGCAAATATCGTCATACGTCGCGATAACGCCGGGCGTGAGGTGCGGGTCAGCGATGTCGCCATGGTCAGCGATGGATTTGAGGAGAGGACAAGCATAGGGAGGCTCAACGGCAAGGAGTCGGTCTCGCTGATGGTGATGAAGACCAGAGAAGGCTCCACCATCGAAATAGTCAACCGCATAAAGGGCATAGTGGAAAAGTATTCCGATGACGTTCCCGAAGGGATTTCCATCAACCTGAACCAGGACTCAAGCCGCTACATAAGGGAAAGGCTGAAAACCCTGTATGTGAACGGAGCGATAGGGCTCTTCCTGGTATGCGTTGTTTTATTCCTGTTTCTCAACTGGCGCATGGCGTTCTGGACCGCCATCGGCATTCCGGCATCGTTCATGGGTGCGATCATCATGATGGACTATTTCGGCATAACCATAAACATGATGTCCCTTTTCTCGCTGATCCTGGTACTTGGAATGGTTGTGGACGACGCGATAATCGTAACCGAAAACGTCTACAGATATTTGCAGGCTGGATTGACCCCTCACCGCGCGGCTATCAAGGGGACGATGGAAGTTGTATGGCCGATAACCGCCGCAACCTCAACGACCATTGCCGCATTCCTTCCGATGCTTCTCATGACCGGTATTATGGGGAAATTCATTTCAACCATTCCGATAGTCGTATCGCTCTGCCTTATTGCATCTTTTGTGGAGGCGTTTATAATTCTCCCCTCCCACCTTGCTGATTTCGCGAAGCCGTCCAATAAGCCGTTGGAGAGCGAATCGGAGTGGTTCAGGAAAATGAGGAACTCATACAGAAGATTGATAGTTTCGCTCCTCAAGGTGCGTTACAGAACTGTGGCAGTCTCTTTGGCGGTGTTTTTGGCGGCGGTCTATTTTGCCGCCGTGCATATGAAGTTCATCCTTTTCAACTCGAAGGACATTATCGGCTTTGTGGTCAGGATCGAGATGCCCGAAGGGACCAGTCTGGAAAACACAGCCGAAGCCCTGCGCAAAGTGGAAGAGCTGGCCGTGACTATGCCAAAGGAGGATCTTGCCCACGCGGTTTCAATGGTCGGGATGACAATAAACTATCACAATGGCAGGGTCGATTTCGGGAGCCATCTCGCCCAGACCATGTTTGAATCGACTGAGTTTGAAACTCCGGGGCGGAGAAACGGGTATGAGGTACTGAATGAAGTGAGGGAAAAGCTCAAGTACCTCACCGGTGTACGGTCGATAGAGATCAAGGAGATCGGAGGGGGGCCACCGGTCGGCTCAGCCCTTGAAGCGAGAATAAGCGGAGACAATTACGAAACACTGCTGAAAATATCTGAAGGACTTCAGAATCATTTGCGCGGTATCGGGGGCGTAAAGGATTTGAAGGACGATTTCATCCATGGGAAAAATGAGATACATATCGTTGCCGACGAGGGGAAACTTAGCCTTTTCGGGCTTTCGGAAAATGATGTCTCCTCCGCGGTAAAGGCCGGTTTTGACGGTATTATCGCCACTACCGCCAGGCGTGGGAGCGACGATATCGACGTCAGGGTCGTATACGACACCGAGCACAGGGAGGATATTGACCTTATAACCCAGATCCCGATTGTCTCTCCCTCCGGGAAGCAGGTGAGGCTTTCAACTGTTGCCGATATCGAATGGAAAAGAGGGTATTCCACCATAAGCCATTTCAATTCCAAGAGGACGATAAAGGTATTTGCGGAAGTCGACACTTCTGTTCTTACCGCAGGGGAGCTTTCAAAGATAGTAAAGGAATATTTCAGCGGGATTTCCGAAAACTATCCGGGCTATTCCCTTGAATTCGGCGGACAGACCGAGGAGCAGACGAAATCGCTTCAATCGCTCTTTCGCTCCACCCTTATAGGCCTGCTGGTTATATACCTAATTCTCGGCACACTTTTTAAATCTTTTTCACAGCCGTTTATTGTAATTGCGTCGATCCCGTTTTCGTTTATCGGTGTTGTAATAGGCCACGCAGTCATGGGGGAGCCTATCGGGATGCTGTCGATGGTAGGGCTTGCGGCCCTTACGGGGATAGTTATAAACGATTCCCTCGTAATGGTCGATTTTATCAATAATGCCAGGTATCGAGGCGGTACGCGCTGGGGCTCAATAATAAGATCGGCTTTCGTCAGGTTCAGACCGGTGATCCTTACTTCGCTGACTACGATATTCGGCCTCGCTACGCTTGCGTTCAAGACGTCAGGACAGGCGGCGTTCCTGGCGCCGATGGCGATATCGATAGTATTTGGTCTTATATTTTCAACAATACTTACTCTTGTTGTAATACCTTGTCTATACGCGATCCTGGACGATTTTTTAATGAGGATCTATGGAACTGATTGGAAGTTAAACGAGGATCAGGAAGCAGACGCATATTGAAAGCGGTTTAATACGTTTTAGTATATCTTCTCTTCATAAGATACATTCATGTTATGGTACGTTTTGCAACACCCCAACTATAACAATTTGTAGTTATATCAGTAACACTATTGTTTTAATTGACTGAAAGGAAATTGTTTTGATAACATGCTAATGAAGTAGGGAGCACTTATTCTGAATAGTTGCGACTGTATAGTTTTCTGTTCCCGTCTAGCCGTGTGGGTTTTATAGATACAGCTTGGGAAAGCAGTTTAAAGTGGAGAGTCTTCGGGTGAAAAATTTTTCAATAAGGATTCAGCTGATTCTGATGCTGCTGGTTCCGATAACAGTCCTGGCTGTCTACTCTATTTCTGCGATTACCGAAAAACGAGCCACCTCCAGCGAGATGGCCAAGCTGAAAATTCTTTCCGAGCTTGCCGAAAAAATAAGCAATCTGATCCACGAAACCCAAAAAGAGAGGGGAATGACGGCCGGATTCATCGGCTCCAGAGGTGCTCAGTTCAAGGATGAACTCCCCAGGCAAAGGGAGCTTACCGATAAAAAACGGGCCGAGATGGATGAATTCCTTAAAGATTTTGATCATTCGCTGTATGGCTCTGAACTGAAAAAGATACTCGATACCGCGCTTACCCTGTTAAGCGACATCAACAATAAAAGGAGCGCTATCGACGGATTTACCATCCCCCTTGGAGAAGCGATAGGGTATTACACAAAAAACAACGCCGCATTCCTTGAGATCATCGGCTTCATGGGGCAGTTGAGTAAAGACGGAGAGGTTGGGATAAGGTATCTCGCCTATTACTTCCTGCAAAATGAAAAAGAGAGGGCGGGGATAGAAAGGGCTGTTCTCAGCGCAGCTTTCGCTGCGGACAAGTTTGCTCCCGGGATGTACAGGAAAACGGTAGAGCTGATCTCGGCGCAGGATAACTTCCGCAAGCTGTTTCTCTCATCGGTACCGCAGGCCGACGTTGACATGTATTTCAAGATCATGAGCGGCGAAGCGATTGCGGAAACCGACCGGATGAAGGCGATCGCATTGGAAAAGGCCGATGAAGGTGGTTTCGGGATAGACGCCGCCTATTGGTTCAAGATGCAGACGGAGAAGATCAACAAGATGAGGGAAGTTGTCGAATATGTAACCGGTAAGATGCTCTCGCTTACGCTTGAGCGGAAGAAAGAGGCCGACTACTCCCTGGCGCTCTACGTTATCGCCACACTTGCGGCGTTTGCAGTCACGATCCTGTTCGCGACGGTTATTTTAAGGAGCATCATCGGCTCGATCGCCGTAGTAGTAAACGGCATGAAAATACTGGCAGAGAAAAACCTGACGGCGGTATTGAATGAATCACGAAATGACGAGATAGGCCAGCTGTCGAGATGGTTCAATTCGTCTACGAAATCGCTCCGCGAAGTGATGAGCATGGTCGCCGAGGCGACGAGCAGGGTTTCAAGCGCCGCTGAGGAGCTCTCAGCATCAGCCAGGCAGTCCACACATGGGACTGAGGATCAAACCCAGCGGACCGACGCGATAGCAAGCGCCATGGAAGAGCTGAGCGCGACGATATCGTCGGTATCAAGCAACCTGAACGACGCCGCAGAGATCTCAAAGCAGGCGATGGAGACCGCCCTTGAAGGTGGAAAGGTAGCGACAAACGCCATAAAAGGGATGAACAGCATCGACGCGACCGTCAAGGAATCTGCAAAGATAATTGAAACGCTCGGCGAACGCTCACAGCAGATCGGCGAGGTGATCAACGTCATCAACGATATCGCCGATCAGACGAATCTCCTTGCGCTGAACGCCGCCATCGAGGCGGCGAGGGCAGGGGAGCATGGAAGAGGTTTCGCGGTCGTAGCGGACGAGGTGAGGAAGCTGGCGGAGAGGACCACGAAGGCGACCAAGGAGATAGGTGTGACCATCGAGGATATCCAGATTAAGACCGGCGAAGCAGTAACCTCCATGAATCGGGGTACCGGTGAGGTTTCAAAGGGTCTTGAGCAGATAGACAAGACCGGTGAAGCGCTTCAGCAGATAGTGAACATGGTAAAAAAACTTGCCGACCGCGTAAGCGAAGTTGCCGTAGCCGCCGAGGAGCAGGCCGCCACCACTACCGAGATAACCAATAACACGGTAAACGTATCGCGTGTAGCCAAGGAGATGGCAAACGGCGCCGAGCAGACCTCCGCCGCCGCGCTTGACCTTACAAAGCTCGCTGGCGACCTGACCTCGATGGTCAAGCAGTTCAAGATCTAGCTCTTTCTTTACTTTCCAGTTCTATTCTTGGTAACTCAATTATTTTGTAATTTAATTCTTTCGTTATATTGTTCGAATAAAATATTGCATAATACTTTGCCAAAGTGTAACTTATTGGAACGAAACATTTCTGAAACGAGTAAAGTTCGGGGGGAATTGAATTCATATTTTTGCGAACACTGATTTATCAGGAATAAGGACCCATTATTTATGTCAATTGTCGGTTCGTGGCTTCTGGCGCTAAATAAATTAATTGAAAAGCGAGGTTATTTGTGAAAAATTTTTCAATCAGATTTCAGCTGATTCTGATGTTGCTTGTTCCGATAACGGTGCTGGCTGTCTACTCTTTTTCTGCGATTACCGAAAAACGCGCGACCTCCAGAGAGATGACCAAGCTGGAGACTCTTTCCGAGCTTGCCGAAAAAATAAGCAACCTGATACATGAATCGCAAAAAGAGCGGGGTGCGACAGCTGTTTTCATCGGTTCCAATGGGGAGAAATTCAGAGATGAAATGAACAGGCAAACAGAGCTTACAAATGATAAAAGAGTTATTTTTGTTAATTTCATTAAGGAGTTCGACAGCGGCGAATACGGTGAAGGCTTTAAAAAAACCTTTGATAAAGCTCTCAATATGCTGGGCGAACTTGATAAAAAGAGGAGCGAATCCGATAATCTGTCCATCCCCCTCGGAGAAGCGATAGGATATTACACAAATACACATGCCGCCTTTCTTGATGTCATAGCGTTTATGGGACAGGTAAGCAAAGATGGTGAGGTCAGTATTCGCTATCTTGCCTATTATTTCCTCCAGTCGGAAAAGGAGAAGGCAGGTGTCGAAAGGGCTGTTCTCAGCGGAACATTCGCCGCGGACAAATTTGCTCCTGGCTTATACCGAAAAACGGTAGAGCTGATCTCGGCGCAGGAGCACTTCCGCAAGCTGTTTCTCTCATCGGTACCGCAGTCCGACGTTGACATGTATTTCAAGATCATGAGCGGCGAAGCGATTGCGGAAACCGACCGGATGAAGGCGATCGCATTGGAAAAGGCCGATGAAGGTGGTTTCGGGATAGACGCCGCCTATTGGTTCAAGATGCAGACACAGAAGATCAATCAGATGAGGGAAGTTGTCGAGTATGTGACCGGCAAGATGCTCTCGCTTACGCTTGAGCGGAAGAAAGAGGCCGACTACTCCCTGGCGCTCTACGTTATCGCCACACTTGCGGCGTTTGCAGTCACGATCCTGTTCGCGACGGTTATTTTAAGGAGCATCA